>DATIUW010000142.1:0-13780 GCA_035466435.1 Polyangiales bacterium
CGGTCGCGATCAATGAAAGCCCAATGGCGACGATCGGTACGAATGCGATTTGGACCGTTCGGCCGATCGTTTGCAGCGTCGGCATGGCCTTCGCGTCTTCGGGTGTTCGTGTCCCGAACGCGAGGCTGGCCCATGCCGTCACGGCGCAAAGGCTCGCGAAGAACCAAGAGCCCGCGGTAGGCCAGCGCGTGGCCAGTGCCGGGTCGACCAGCAAGGCGCCCGCGATCGCTGAGCCGACGACCGCCGCAGTGCCCACCCAGAGCGCGTTGCGCCGGAAGCGGCCGAGCCTCCGGTCGCGCACCGCGGCAGGCAAAGGAGCTGCGGCGGCCGGGCGCAACGCCAGGCACACCGCCCAAGGTAGCGTCATGGATGCAGCGAGTAGCAGCAACGACATCATGCGAGCTCCACCATGACTGGCGCATGATCGGAGGGCGATTTGCGTCCGCGCTCTTCCCGGTCGACGATGGCTCCGATGGCTCGTTCGGCGAGCTTGGGCGTGCAGTAGATGTGGTCGATTCGAAGGCCGTTGCCGCGTTCGAAGCCGCGACCGCGGTAGTCCCACCACGAGTAGAGCCCGCCTTGCGGATGAAATGGGCGAACGACGTCGTGCAAACCGAACGATGCGAGGTCCTCCAGCGCTTCGCGAACCGCGTCGCACGCGAGCACGCTCGATCGCCACTCGCCGGGCCTGGCGACGTCCTCGTCCCGAGGAGCGACGTTGAAATCTCCGCAAAGCGCCACCTGGTCGGTTTCGGGATCGAAACGCTTGGCCAGGAGCGCGCGCAGCCGCTTCATCCAACGGAGCTTGTAGTCGAACTTGTCCGAGCCGACCTCGCCTCCGTTGGGGAAATACGCGCTGAAGACGGTGATGCCTTCGATGCAGGCGCTGATCAGCCGCGCCTGCGGGTCTTCCTCTCCGTCATTCAGGCCTCGCTCGACGTCTTGGAGCGGATAGCGGCTGACGATGGCGACTCCGTTGTAGGTCTTTTCTCCGAAGACGGCGGCCTCGTATCCGGATTCGGTGATCGACTCGAACGGGAAGTCGTGGTCACCGACCTTGAGCTCCTGCAGGCACAGGACGTCGGGCCGCACTGCGTCGAGCCAGTCGATCACGTGCTGCTGGCGCGCCCGGATCGAGTTCACGTTCCACGTGGCGACCTTCATCTCACAATGCAGTAGCATGGAATCATGACGAACAAACGAATCGAAACCGATCGAGCGCCTGCCGCGATCGGGCCCTATTGCCAGGCAGTCGCCGTGGGGCCCTGGGTCTACTGCTCCGGTCAGATCGCGCTCGGTCCGAGCGGCGGCGAGTTGGTTGGCGCCGGCGATATCGAAGCTGAGACGCGCCAGGTCCTGCAGAACCTGGAAGCCGTTCTCGGGCAAGCAGGCGCCAGCCGAGCGGATGTGGTGAAAGCCACGGTGTATCTCACGGATATGACGGAATTCTCAAAGCTGAATGAGATTTACGCCGCCTTCTTCGAGGGGCTGGTGCCGCCCGCCCGCGCGACGGTTCAGGTGGCGGCCCTGCCCAAAGGCGCAAAGGTGGAGATCGACTTCATCGCGCACGTCGCGCGCTAAGTGGCGAACGGGTCCCGCAAGTCGGCGGTGTCCTCGCGGTCGGGGCCCACGCTGACCACGCCGACCCGGCATCCGACTTCCTGCTCGATGCGCGCGAGGTACGCCTGGGCCGCCGCTGGCAGGTCGTCGCGGCTGCGACACCCGGTAAGCTCCTCGTCCCAACCCTCGAGCGTCTCGTAGATCGGCCGCACGGCGTCGATCCGTTCGTAAGGAGGGTGAGAGAGGCGGCGTCCGTCGAGCTCGTACGCGACGCAAACCTCGAGCTCGGGAACCGCGCTGAGAACGTCGAGCTTCGTGATCGCGATCTCGTCGAGACCGTTCACCGTCACGGCATGACGAAGCGCGACCAGATCCAGCCACCCGCACCTGCGGGGCCGACCGGTCGTGGAGCCGTACTCGGCGCCTGCATCGCGAAGCTGTTGGCCCGTTTCGTCATCGAGCTCGGTCGGGAAGGGGCCCCCGCCCACGCGCGTCGTATAGGCCTTGGCGATTCCGATGGCGCGGCCGATGTGGGTCGGTCCGATGCCTGCGCCCGCGCACGCACCCCCGGCCACGGCGCTCGAGCTGGTGACGAACGGATAGGTTCCGTTGTCGATGTCGAGCATCGTGCCCTGTGCGCCTTCGAGAAGGATCTTCTCGCCGTCCCGTACCGATGTGCGGACGACGGCCCCGGCATCGCCGATCACGTCGCGTAGAGCCTCGCCGAGCTCGGAGTACTGAGCTGCGATCTCCTCTGCGGTCGGCACGGTTCCACCGAGATCGGCCGCGACCGGTCGCCAGCATTCGAGATTGGCCTCGAGCTTCGAGCGGAGCCGCTTCCCATCGAGAAGATCACCCATCCGAAGACCACGCCGTGCGACTTTGTCTTCATAGCAAGGTCCGATGCCTCGTTTCGTGGTTCCGATCGCCTCGTTGGACTTCTTCTCGCGAAGCTCGTCGATCGACTTGTGGTGAGGCAACACGACGTGCGCACGTTGGCTGACCAGGAGCCGCTCTTCGGTCGGCACCCCCCGTGCGTGAAGCGCCTCGATCTCGCGCAGTAATACGCCGGGGTCGATGACGGTCCCTTGACCGATGATGCAGCGGGTCTGCTCGTGAAGGATTCCCGATGGGATCAAGTGGAGAATCAGCTTCTCGCCGCCCACCACCAAGGTGTGGCCGGCATTTGCGCCACCGGCGTACCTGACGACGAGGTCCGCATAAGGTGCGTAGAGATCGACGACCTTGCCCTTGCCTTCGTCGCCCCACTGGGCGCCCACCACTACCACTGCACTCATGACTCGTTCCCAACTCGTGCCCAAGCGAATAGCGCTTCGTCGGGCTCGCCTTCGAGCGCCCGTGATCGACCGTCCCTCGGCCGGATGAGGTGCGCGCGTTTTCCTTGTTGCCAGATCAAGAGGTCATAATCCCATGCGATGGCGTATTCTCTCGCGCTCTCGGCGGTCTTCGACGGCACGACCGCCACCCGAGCGCCTTGGGCGCGCCACTGCTCCGCCATCGCCCGTCGCCGAGCCGGGCTTCCTCCCGCTACCAGAACGCGCGGCGGGAGGCTCGCTCTGAGAGAGACGCCCGCGTCGGTGAGGGCCCACAGCACGTTGTCCACCTCGAAGGCGAAACCCGTTGCCGGCGCGGGCGCATCGTATCTTCCGAGGAGGTCGTCGTAGCGCCCTCCCATGCCGAGAGGCTCTCCGGGTCCCTCCGCCAAGAGCGTCATGCTCACACCGGTGTAGTAGCTGTGCCGGCGTAGATCGCCGAGGTCGATGGCGACACGACTCCCGAGATCCGCGGACTCGAGTCGCTCCACGACTCGTTCGAGCTCGTCGAGGGCGCGCCGCGCCGCTGCATTCTTCAGCCGCCGGCGAGCTTCCGCGATCACCGAGCGATCGCCGTACAAGTCGCACAGCATTCGCAAGCGTTTGCGCTCCGCCGCAACCACGCCGGCCTCCGTCAGAAGCCTTTCGAGCGTCGTCGCATCCTTGGCAGCGAGCGTTTCGATCACCGCCGGCCGTGCCGCCTCCGGGACGTGGTCGAGGACCTCGGTTCCGATCTTCACCTGCGCCAGCTCGACGAGAAAGGAATCGAGCCCGACGTGCTCGCAGGCGCGCGCGGCCACCTCGATGACCTCGGCGTCGGCCTCGGGGCCTTTCATCCCAACGAGCTCGATTCCGCACTGAAGGACTTGATGCTGCCGACGCGCACGCCCGCGCCGGCGTCTGATGATGGTGCCTTCGTATGAAAGGCGCCAAGGCGGAGGGCGGTCCTGCAGTCGAGTCGCGATGATCCGGGCGATTTGAGGCGTGATGTCGGGGCGAAGCAACGCCACCTCGCCTGAATCCGGCTCGACGAAGCGGACCAGCTCGCGCCTGTCGACCGTGCCGAGGCCGCGTTCGATGACTTCGGCGTACTCGACCGGCGGCGTGGTGACGCGCTGGTATCCGTAACGGTCGAACGTCTCCATCAGACGTTGCCACAGAAGCGTCCGCGTCATCGACGCCGGCGGCAACAAGTCGCGCATCCCTCCTGGGGGAGTCATGGGCAGGCCGGGGCCCGCGATTGCGAGGCGCCCCGAGGTCCCCTTTCGCGCCGAAGGGGGCATCTCAGATCCTCAGCGTGTGCACACTGCTGACGTAGTCGATCTTGCGGAGCTCCTCGAGCGCATCGGTCCCCACTGCAGTATCGACGTTCCACAGCGCCAGGGCCTGCCCGCTCTTCTCGTCGAGCCCGACCTGCAGCCGAGACACGTTGACTCCGCGGTTGCCGAGCAAAGTGCCCACCGATCCGATGACGCCGGGACGGTCTTGGTTGCGCATGAGGAGGATCCAGCCCTCCATGACCGCGTCGATCTCGTAGCCCTCGAGGCCCACCAGACGAGGCTCGCCCTTGCGGCCCGGTGTTCCGGTCGCCGTGTGAATCCCCTTCTCGCCGGTCACCGTCACGCGGACCGTGGTGGCGTATCGATCGCTCGGCTCCTTCACCTCCGCGAGACGAATGCCGCGCTCTTGCGCCTCGTACGGTGCGCTGATCGGGTTGACCGGCTCTTCCAGGTGATGCTCGAGAAACCCAGCGAGCGCAGAGCGAGCGATCGGCGTCACACCGAGCTCCCCGGCTTCTCCGGTGCAGGTGACGCGGATCTCGCGCACGTCGATGGGATCGAGCTGGCCGACTAGGCTGCCGAGCGCCCGGGCGACCTCGATGTACGGTGCCAGCCGTTCGGCGATCTCTTCGGGGAGCGCAGGTACGTTGACGGCGTTCCGGACGATTCCGCGTTGGAGGTACGCGATGACCTGCTCCCCGATCTCGATCGCAACGCGTTCCTGCGCCTCGGACGTGGATGCCCCGAGGTGTGGAGTGCAAAGGACGTTTTCGAGGGAGAGCAGGGGGCTCTCCGCATCGATCGGCTCCTTGCTGAACACGTCGAGAGCGGCACCCGCAATCTTCTTGGCTTTGATCGCGCGCACCAGGGCGTCCTCGTCGACGATGCCGCCCCGGGCTGCGTTGATGAGCAAGGCGTCGCTCTTCATCTTGTCGAAGGCCGCGTCGTTGAACATGTCCTTGGTCTCGGGCGTCAGCGGGGCGTGAATCGTGATGAAATCCGCGCGCTCGAGGAGCTCGTCGAAGTCCACGAGGTCGATGCCGAGCTCGGCGGCGCGATCGCTGCTCATTACGGGGTCTGCGCCGATCACCTTCATCTTCAGGCCGTGCGCCCGGTCCGCCACGATGCGGCCGATGTTGCCCAAGCCGACGATGCCGAGGGTCTTGAAGGCGATCTCGCGTCCTTGAAATTTGTTCTTCTCCCACTGGCCGTCGCGCATCGAGGCAACCGCTTGCGGAATCTTTCTCGCTAGCGCGGCGAGTAGGGCGAGCGCGTGCTCGGCGGTGGTGACCGAGTTGCCGGTCGGGGTGTTCATCACGACGATGCCGCGACGGCTCGCTGCCGGGATGTCGACGTTGTCGACACCGATTCCAGCGCGCCCGATCACTCGGAGCTTCTCCGCTGCTTCGATGACCCTGGGCGTCACCTGTGTCGCCGAACGGATGACCAGACCATCGTAGTCTCCGATGACGTTGCAGAGCTCGTCCTCGCTCATGCCCGGCCGAAACTCGAGGTCGACACCCGGGGCCTCGCGCAGGACCTTGAGACCCGCCTCGGCGAGCTTGTCAGACACGAGGACACGTACGTTGGACATGGCTGCTCCTATGAAATTCGGCGAAAAACGCCGGGCGCAGAGCTAGCAGCAGCCCATGAGGGGGTCAAGGGGGGGAGTCAGGCGTCACGTCCAGTGGACCGCGCCGAGGCTCAATAGCAGTGCTATCGCTCGGTATCCCCGTTGAGGGTCGGCGCTCCCTGGTAACTGCGTGACGAATTGCGCCACTTCCTCGATCGTATGCGGAACCTTGCAGAGCCGCAGTGCGGCGCGAAGGTCCTCGGGCAGCGCGGCGGTCGCCACGGCGGTGTCGATGCGGTCCGCCTGCACCACTGCGTCCTGTCCACGCTCGAGGATGAGATGGCTTTCGAGGCCCGCGGCGATTCGTCGCTGAAGGCCGCGGTCGAGGATCTCCCACGCGTCGAGGCGCAGCGGAAATCCGCTACTCGGCGCGTCGACGCCTTCGTAGAACGTGGCGGTTCCCGTGGTCCAGGTGAAGAGGTCGAGGAGCTTCTCGCGGACTTGCTCTGCGATGTGATGGAACAGCTCCAACGGCTCGACGAGGCCGAGGGCCACGAGCGTGTCGCCCAGCTTGCCCTCGAAGCGCGGCATCACCGCGAGCGCCATGTCGAGCTCGCTTCGATTGATCACACGCTTCGACACCAAGTGCTCGCCCAGAAGCTCCCCCGCGAGGTTGCTGGTCACGAACGCTGGCACTCCTTGTTTGGTGTAGACCTCTTTGCGGACGCCCCCTTGCTCGCAAAGCCACAAGCCGGTGCGGCGTCTGACGAGCGTCCGAGCGAGCGCGTCGACGAAGCCGCCGTTTTCGAACTCGACGCAGCGCTCTGCGGCCGCGGTCGATTCCACCCGCGTGGTGGTCGGCGTCATGCGCGACGGGGGCACGTGACGATACAGATCCTTGACGGCCGAAAGCGGTTGAAAATCTCCCCCGGCAATGCTGATCTGATCCTTTCCGTCGACTTGTCCGGTCGCTACGGCTTCCACTACCTTCGCGTACGCAAGCGGACCGACGGTCGCGCCATTCGGCTTTCGAATCTCGTATTCGAGAGGAGTGACGTTCGTCGTCGTCGGATGCTCGTCCGAGAGCACCATGGGCGTCGGCGGCATCGTCGGCCTGGACACCGTGTCCGCAGACGGCCTCTTACTCCGGCTTTCGCTCGCAATCGAGCTCACGATGTTGGCCAGCTCCGCCCGAAGCACCTCCTCGGGCCTGCTCTGCCACGGTTCGAGAGCCGCCCAAAGCGCGCGCGCAGTCGGTGGTCGATCCTCGGGCTTGGCCGCAAGCGAGCTCAGGATTACGGAGCCCAGCCCGTCCGGTAGCTGAGGGATGAATTCCACGAACGGATGAACCTCTGCATCGCGAATGGCGAGCAGCACCGCGAGCTCGCTGCCGCCCGCGAACAGAGGCCGACGCATGAAGAGCTCTGCTGCGATGACGGCAGTCGAGAAGAGGTCCGCGCGCGGGTCCACCATGCCACCAGAGACTTGCTCGGGAGCCAAGTACCCCAACTTTCCGTTCGCACGTGCGGCGGTGTCCGCATCGAAGGGATTGAGACCCGAGCGTGCGATCCCGAAATCGGCGATCTTCACGTCGCCATGAACCGAGATCAATACGTTCGAGGGACTGATGTCGCGGTGCACGATCCCAAGCGCGCTTCCATGCCGGTCCCTCGCGTTGTGAACGGCATCGAGCCCGCTCAAGATCTGTCGGACCATGTAGACGACCAGATCGTGCTCGAGTCGCTTGCCCTCGAGGGTCAGGCGACGATTGAGGCGCCACAAGTCACAACCAGGGACGTATTCCAGCGTGAGGTAAGGTTTGCCCTCGATCTCCCCGTGGCCGAGAACGTGCACGACGTTGGGATGAATCACGTGACTCGCAAGTCGGGCTTCCTCCGCGAACATATGATGCGCGTTGGTCTCGTTTGCGATGTGCGGGAGCATCCGCTTGAGCACCACGACACGCGGTTCGCCCGCGGTGCGGGGCTCGAGCGCCCGGAAGACTTCCGCCATGCCCCCAACTGCAATACGGTCGACCAAGGTGTAGTCGCCGAGCGGTGTGTTGGGCGGCGGAGCCGACGGAGGTGACGACGGTCTTGGCACATCTGGGATTGTAACCACACCAACGGAAAATATCGACACCAAGGTAAAAAGTTCACGAGATTTAGGAGGGATGCATGGCGGACCAGGACTCACGAGCCGGAGAGCGGTATGCCACCGCACAAATCCTCGAATACGCGGCCCAAACCCATCACCCACCGGACCCCTCGCTCGAGCACGCCTTTGAAGCGCCTCGCAGGCACGGCATGCCGGAAATTCAGGTCGGACCGTCCGAGGGGAGGCTGCTGGAGGTTCTGCTGCGCCTTGCCGGCGCCCGCAAAGTCGTGGAAGTCGGCACACTCGCCGGGTATTCCGCGCTGTGGATCGCCAGAGCGCTTCCGCCGGAGGGTCGTCTTTGGACGATCGAGTCCGATCGGGACCATGTCGCGGTGGCCAAGGAGGTCGTCGACGAAGCAGGTCTTGGTGACCGAGTGACCATCATTCACGGGGATGCCGCCGAGGTCCTACCGGGCCTGGCGACGGAGGGGCCGTTTTGTGCGGTGTTTTTAGATGCGGACAAGGGTCGCTACGACGTGTACGGCCGCTGGGCCACAGCCAATCTCAGGCCGGGCGGCCTATTGCTCGGGGACAACGCCTATCTGTTTGGACGGCTCTTAGAGGAAAGTGACGACGCCCGCGCCATGCGTCGCTTCCACGAGGAAATGGCGAAGAGCTACCGATCGGTCTGCATTCCCACTCCCGATGGGCTTGCCTTGGGAATCCGTTTGGATCCAAGTCCTTGACCATACCCGGCTGTCCGGGGATATAGGGCTCCGCGTTCGGGACCGTACCGGCTCTTGACGCGGTTTGGGCGCGGCCCTAGCGGGCCGCACGGAGAGGAGAAGTCGAGTGCAGCCGGGCTGCGCCAGCGCCGCTCATCGGTTGTTCGTCGAAAAGTGACGAAGCGACTTGTCCGACCCGCGAGCTTCGCCTAAATGGCGGCCGTTCGCCGAGAGGATTCGAGAGAAAACGCCGCATGCAGATTTTCCCCCGCGAGTTGAACTACTTGCCCCTCGCGCTGGCGCTCGTAGCCGGCGGCCTCGGGGTAGGCGTGTTCGTTTTGTTTTGGTTCTACTTCACGCCGCCCAATCTCCAGGTCGGGTACACGCCGAAGCAGCCCGTCGAGTACAGCCACCGCCTTCATGCAGGCGAGCTCGGGATGGATTGCCGGTATTGCCACTCGCAGGTGGAGCGGTCGCACGAGGCGATGGTGCCGCCCACGCAAACGTGCATGGGTTGCCACGCGGTGGTCCGCACCGAGTCGGAAAAGTTGTCGGTGGTGCGCGAGAGCTGGGAGACCGACGAGTCGATTCACTGGATTCGAGTGCACCAAGTCCCCGACCACGCCTTCTTCAACCACAGCGCCCATCTCGACGCGGGGGTCGGCTGCGTGTCGTGCCACGGCCGCATCGATCAGATGGAGGTCGTCGGCGTGGTCGAGCCGATCGCGATGCAGTGGTGTCTCAACTGCCATCGCAATCCGGAGGAGCACATTCGACCGAAGAGCGAAGTGACCAACATGAAATGGCAGGCGGATGAGGCGTGGCTCGCGCGACGCGCCGAGGTCGCAGCCAACTTGAACCCACCCATGCATTGTTCGGGGTGCCACCGATGACCCGCAGAAAGCCCTATCAGTTGAATTCCGGCAAAGGTCCGTCGATGTGGCGGAGCCTCGACGAGAAGAATCTCGAGCCAGAGGAGCTCAATCGGCTCGCCGAGGAAGAGCAGCCTGGAGGGTTCATCACCGATTTGCTGAGCCCCAAGGCGTTGGTGTCCCGCCGATCCTTCGTGCAGGGCTCGTCGATTGCAGCCTTGGCCGCCGGCCTACAGGGATGCGTGCGTCGCCCCGAAAACGAGATCTTGCCGTACAGCAAGTCGCCGGAGCACTTGATCCCGGGCATTCCATCCCACTTCGCCACCGTGACCGCGCGCGGGCGTGATGCGCTCGGTGTCGTGGTCACGAGCCACGACGGCCGCCCCACGAAGGTCGAGGGCAACGAGCAGCACTCGCGAAGCTTCGGCGGCACCGACGTGCGGGCGCAAGCCTACGTCTGGGACCTCTACGATCCGGACCGCTCTCAGTCGCCGGCTCGCCGCAAAGGAAACGGCCTGGTCGACGCCACGGACGAGGAGCTCGACGAGGCGCTGAAGGACCTGATCAGCAAGCACGAGAAGGACCAAGGCGCGGGCCTTCGCTTTTTGGCGCCGATTTCCAACAGCCCGACCTTTCGACGCATGCGCGACAAAGTGCTGGAACGATTCCCCAAGGCTCGCTTCCACACCTACAGCGCCATCGATGACGACAATGTCCGCGAGGGCGCGATCTTGGCTTTCGGCGTGCCGGTCTATGCAAGCTACGACTTTGCGCGCTCGGCGGTCACCGTGTCGCTAGGGGCGGATTTCCTTGGTTCCGATCCTGGAGCCGTGGCCAATGGCTACCGTTTTGCCCACCCGCGCCGAATCACCTCGCCCGATCAGCCGATGAGCCGGGTCTACGTCGTCGAGCCTGGTTACTCGGTCACGGGGGGTATGGCGGACCACCGCTTGCGGTTGCCGTACGGCGACATCGAGCGTTTCACGTATCTTCTGGTCGCGGAGCTTGCAGGCCGCGGCGTGACCGGGCTGCTGTCGCTCGGAGACTTCTTGGGCAAGCTGCCTGGTGGTCTCGACGTCGAGGGGATCGATCTGGACCTTCTCGGTGCGATGGCCGACGACCTGGCCGCCAATCAGGGCCGGTCGCTCGTAATTCCGGGCGCCTCCCAGTCACCGCGTGTTCACGCCCTTTGCCACGCGATCAACTATGCGCTGGGTAACGCGGACAAGACCTTCGGGGTGGGGCCGGTCATCGACGAGAAGGACGAGCCGAGCCGCAAGAGCATCGCGGCGCTCGCTTCGGAGATCGACGGCGTTCAATCGCTCATCATGCTCGGAGGGAATCCGGTTTACGATGCGCCGGCTGATTTGAAGTTCGCAGAGCTTCTGAGCCGGAAGGGGCTCACCTCCGTGCACGTCGCGAGCCACCGAAACGAGACGTCGGAGCGCAGCACGTGGCACGCGCCGCAGGCGCACGAGCTCGAGGCCTGGGGGGACCAGCAGGCGTTGGACGGCACCACCTCGGTTCAGCAACCGCTGATCGCGCCGCTCTATGGCGGCCGTAACCCGATCGAGGTCTTGGCCCTGTTCGCGGGCGAGAAAACTCCGAACGCTCACGATTTGGTGCGGCAAACACACGAGGACTCGCTCACGAAGCTCACGCTCACGTTTCTCATGGTGGGCTTTCCCCCAGACTCGACCAGCCAGGATGCGATCTGGCGTGGAGGCCTTCACAGCGGGGCGTTCATCCAGCCGCAAAAAGGCGATGCCAAGGTGATGCTCGGCCAAATCGTCGACGCCATTGCCTCGGCGTCGAGGGAACGGACCCATCTCTCCAGGGATAACTTCGAGGTGAGCTTTCAGCCGGATCCCGCACTTTGGGACGGCGAGCACGCCAACAATCTCTGGGCGCTCGAGCTGCCCGATCCGATCACCAAGGTCGTCTGGGACAATGCCGCCTTGATTTCGCCCGCGACCGGCAAAGTGCTCGGCGTCAAAAACGGGCAGATGCTCCGGCTCTCGAAGGGTGAGGCCAAGGTGGAAGTCCCCACGTGGATCATCCCGGGTCACGCCGACTACTGCGTAACGCTCACGCTCGGCTGGGGACGGACGGCTGCAGGTCGGTATGGCAACGGCAAGGGCTTCGACGTCTATCCGCTTCGCCGGACCGATGGCATGGACTTCACCAGCGGTGTGAAGGTGGAGCCCCTGCGAGAGCAGTACAATCTCGTCCAGACCCAGACGCACAACCGCATGGAGGGTCGTCCGATCGCCATCGATGCCACCCTCGACGAGTACCGAGAAGAACCGAGCTTTGCGTCGTATCGCGCGGTCGATCCCGTCAGCACCCCGCCCCTGTGGGAGCAGCAGGACTACAGCGAGGGATACAAGTGGGGCATGGTGATCGATCTAGCGAGCTGCACCGGCTGCAGCGCTTGTGTCATCGCATGTCAGGCGGAGAACAACATTCCCGCCGTCGGCAAGATCGAAGTGGAGCGCGGGCGCGAGATGCACTGGCTGCGCATCGATCGGTATTTCGTCGGGGATGACGAGAACAACCCCGAGGTCGCGGTACAACCGCTCACGTGTCAGCAGTGCGAGGAGGCCCCCTGCGAGAACGTGTGTCCGGTCAATGCGACCGTTCATTCGCCTGAAGGTCTCAACGACATGGTCTACAACCGCTGTGTCGGAACCCGCTACTGCGCCAACAACTGTCCGTACAAGGTGCGGCGCTTCAACTACCTGGACTGGCACGGCCACTTGGACGACAAGTTTGGCTGGTACAAAGACTTCCCGGAGTCGAGAAAGCTTCAGTTCAATCCGAACGTCACGGTTCGAATGCGAGGCGTGATGGAGAAGTGCACCTATTGTGTGCAGCGCATCGAGGAAGCGAGGATCACGGCCAAGCGCGAAGATCGCCGCATCCAAGATGGCGACGTCGTGACGGCCTGCCAGCAGGCCTGCCCGACACAAGCGATTGCTTTCGGCGACCTCAACGACCCGAAAAGCGTGGTGGCGAGCCTGGCCGGAATAAACCGCGGGTACAAGCTTCTCTCGGAGCTCGGCACTCGCCCGCGAACCACGTTCCTGGCCCGCATCCGCAACCCAAACCCCAAGCTGAAGGGACGTGGGTGAGAATCGATGAGCTACGACGCACCCATCAAGGAAATCGGTGAAACCTCCCTCCTCCCGGAGGGAACGACGGCGAATGACATCACCGAGACCATCGCAGGCGTGACCGAGAACCCGGCTCCTCGCGGCTGGTGGCTGATGTTCCTCGTCTCCGTTTCGGTGCTCGGCGCCATGGGAGGCGCGCTCGCGTACCTGTTCTATCAAGGCGTCGGTGTGTGGGGTAACAACGCACCCGTCTACTGGGCCTGGGACATCACAAACTTCGTCTGGTGGATCGGTATCGGCCACGCGGGCACGCTCATCTCGGCGATTCTGTTCTTGTTCAGGCAGAAGTGGCGGACCAGCATCAATCGGTTTGCGGAGGCCATGACGGTCTTCGCGGTGCTTTGCGCAGGCTTGTTTCCCGCGATTCACACCGGCCGCCCGTGGTTCGATTACTACTTGTTCCCCCTGCCGAACCAAATGGACATGTGGCCGAACTTCAAGAGCCCTTTGATGTGGGACGTGTTCGCGGTCAGCACCTATCTGACGATCAGCGTCATCTTCTGGTACGTGGGTCTGATTCCCGATTTTGCCACGCTACGCGACCGTTCGAAGAACCTGACCCGCAAACGCGTATACGGGTTCTTCGCGCTCGGCTGGCGGGGCGCCCATCGCCACTGGCAGCACTACGAGCGCGCTTACCTGATCTTCGCCGGCATTTCGACGCCGCTGGTCCTCTCGGTACACTCGGTCGTTTCGTTCGACTTCGCGACGTCGGTGGTTCCAGGCTGGCACACGACGATCTTTCCGCCGTACTTCGTCGCCGGCGCCGTGTTCAGCGGCTTTGCTCTGGTGATGACGCTGATGTTGATCTGCCGGTCGGTGTTCAAGCTGCACCACATCGTCACCATCAAGCATCTCGACTTGATGAACAAGTTCATGCTCGGGACGGCGCTGCTGGTCGGCTACGCGTATGCGATGGAGTTCTTCGTCGCCTGGTACTCCTCGAACCCGTACGAGCCGTGGGTCTTCCTTCACAACCGGCTCGGGTGGGGGATGCTCGATAGCAAGGGGAACTGGGGACCGTTGTGGTGGGCCTATTACGCGATGGTGTTCTGCAACGTCATCGTCCCTCAGATCTTCTGGTTCAAACGCGCTCGAACGAGCGTGCCCATCATGCTCATCGCCAGCGTGTTGATAAACGTCGGCATGTGGTTCGAGCGGTT
>DATIUW010000143.1:0-16681 GCA_035466435.1 Polyangiales bacterium
AATGCCGATCCAAAAATCCAGGTTCGATAGCCGTGATGCAGCAGCGCAGTGGACTGCAAGTCACGCGCCTCTTCGTCGGCCTGGTGGCTCAGCTTCGAGTCGGGTGCGGTCGGCCACAAGTCCTCGGCGTTCAAGCCGTGCTGGGGGCTCCTTCCCAGCGCGAGCCGGAGACGATCGACGGAGAAGGCGCCAAAGGTATCGAGCAGCGCAGGAAAGAGCTCGAAGCGCTGTCTCCTCGTCAAGCGTCCATTCGTCTCCAGCATCCACTGCCAGGTGCCCACACGAGGCTCCGAAGAAATCCCTGTGCTCATCGCAGGTGCACTAAGCCACGCCGCGAGCGCCGCCAAGTAAAATCAGTCGCGTGGCGGCAGATCCCACGCTTCTGCGAGGGTCTCGTATTCGCTTCGCGGTAGCGCGACCAGCACGGCTTCATTTCGTTCGAGCCAGTTGCTCAGGGTGCGGAGCGCGGGCTTCGCCATGGCCGTGCAACCTCGGACCGCGACGTCCGGTCCGTCCCAGACGTGCAGGAAGATGCAGCTCCCCGCCCCTGGGACAGGCGAGGCCGTGTTGTGATGGACGACGATGGCGGTCTCGTAGAGATCATCGCCTCGAAGCATGTGCTCGGCGCTATTCCAATCCTTTGGTTCGTCGGACGCCGAAACGATGCGGTTGTAGTGGAGCGACGCAGGGTCGTCTACGCATCGAAGAGATGAGGTGGCTTCGACGTAGGAAAGCGACGTCCCAGGGGGCGGCGATGGCCCGTAGCCGTACATGGGACCGAGCTCGAATACGCCGGCCGGAGAACGCCCGTCCCCTTCGCGCTTGGCGGGGCCGCTCCGGCCGTGCGGTGCGTCTGTTCCGTGAAGGCCGCGACCCCAGCCATATCCTGCATGGCCCAGCACGACGTCGATCGGCACCCCGACCTCGGTCCATGGACCGCCGGGCAGCCGCTCGTAGCGCCGAAGAGACGCCCGAAACGCGTCCCAGTCATCCGATACGACGGTCAACAGCTTCGTCTTGTTCTCACTGATGGGCTGTGCGCCCGGCGCCGTCCCTCCTTCAACCTGAACGGCCGATACGCAGCCGACGAGACAGCAAGACAACAACCATCGGTGCGCACCCAACTTCACTCTCCTGCTCGATACCCCTCAGAGACGATGATGATGGGCCGGGGCTTCAGTTCGCAAGTCATGTCCTCGGGAATACCGCCGTATCGCAGATTTCCGAAAGGTCATCCTAAAACTTGCTCGCACCAACCGGCCATCTAAGCTCCGCTCCTGAAGAGAGGGAGAATCGATGAAGAAGGTAACCGTGCAGACCTCGTGGGCCAGATGGGCACCGATATTCATTTCGACGATGCTTCTAAGTTGGGGGTCAGCCGCCTTGGCGCAGGAGAACGAGATTCCCGACAGCGTGGCGGTGGACGTCGAGGGCAGTAAGACGAAAACCGCGACTGAAGCAACGTTCGCGGACGCACCGGACGTCGCGAATCTTCCGGACGCGGCTTCCGAGGAAGAGGAAGAGGATTCTCTCAAAGTCGACTGGAACCTGAGCTTCGGCGGAACCATCAACACCGGTAATGCCCAGTCGTGGAACCTCAAGGCCGGCACGGGCTTTTTGCTCTCGAAGAAAGAGCATCGCCTCACGATCGATTCACTATTCAACTTCGGCCGAGCCAGACCGGACGTTCTCGATCCCAACTCGAGTTACGCCACGGTGGCGAAGCAATGGTTCTTCAACGCGCGCTACGAGTACTACTTCACCGACATGGATGCCGTCTGGTCCAGCCTTGGTCTTCGTTGGGACCCACTGGCGGGCTTCGACCTCCAGCTCCTCGCCAGCGCAGGTTATCTGCGCGCGTTCGTCAAGGAAGAGACTCATCTCTTCACCGGCCGTATCGGTTACAGCTACACCTACGAGAATTACACCGACGCAGCCTTGGCGAATCCCGACGTCGGGATATTCGAGGAGACATCGAACATTCACGGCTTGCTCCTCGCTCTCGACTACGAGAACCGGCTGAACGAGCACGTGGCGCTCACCTCGGGCATCACCTACATCGGCAACGTGAGCGAGGTTCCTGCGCAAGACGCGAAATCATTTCAAGACAATCGCCTCTACTTCACCTTTGCCCTCTTGTCGCAGCTTTCGGACAAGTTCGCCTTCGAGGCACGCTTCCTGTTGCTCTACGACAGCAAGCCTGCTGGTCTTTTCAAGACCGACACCACGACGCTCTTCAGCTTGGTGTACACCCCGTTCAAGTCGGGAGGATAGCGAACACGTGCTCGAGCGTGCCGGCGCTTCGCACGGGGTGATCCGCCACGACTGTGTCAAATTGCCTCGCTCCGCCCGCCTCGCAGCGGCGCCGGCATCGAACCTTTCGAGACGCAATGCGTGAATGGAGGCATGCATCTTGCACGAAGCGGACCGGTTGGTTGGCTGCCGTGCGAGGAACTGAGAGGCACAAAGAGGTCCAACGCGACGGCGGACGTCCGGTTGTAGGCGATCGAATACAGCGGCTGCGCCGCGTCATGCTGGCTAGCGCGATCGTCGTGACTGCGTTCCTGGTCTGCTGGGTCGCCGGAGGGGTCGCGCGTTTTTGGGGGGAGGGACGATGGCTGGCCGTGGTCGTCGGCGTCGTGCTAGGTGCAGCCGCGATCGACGTGATCACCGGCGTGGTTCACTGGGCTTGTGATCGCTTCGGCGACGCTTCGACGCCGATCGTCGGTCCGCTGCTGATTCGAGCCTTTCGCGAGCACCACGATGACCCGCAGTCGATCGTCGAACACGACTGGGTCGAAACCAATGGTGAGCCCTGCGTCGTCACCGCGCTCGCTTTGGTCGGCCTCGCCCTGATCGAGCCTCACGCGCACTCGAGCTCGGCGGCCTTCGCCGTCACGGCGGTTTGGACGATGGCAATCCTCGGTGCTTCTGCCAACCAGGCGCACAAGTGGGCTCACACGCCACGAGCACCTGCTTTCGTGCGCTCGTTGCAGCGCGCGGGGTTGACGCTGAGCCCCGAGAGGCACGCGCGTCATCACCAAGGGCCTCACGACGAGGCGTACTGTATCAGCACTGGTTGGATGAATCCCCTGCTGGATCGGCTCGGGATCTGGTCGCGATTGGAACGCTCTTTGAAAGGAACGACATGAAACTGACGGACTGGCTGACCGCACACGTTACCGACGACCCGCGCGCGCTTCGATGGTTCGACTCGCCCGATGCAGAAGATCGAATCGCGCGCTGCTACAAAGAGCTCTTGAATGGCTATGCCATCGACCCGTCCACGATTCTCAAGACCACTCGCAAGCTGAGGGACGACGAGTCACCTGGAAAGATCGTCGTCGACGGCATTGCCTTCTACTCGATCTGCGCCCATCACTTTCTCCCGTTCTTCGGGCACGTGAAGATTTCGTACGTCCCTGGCGACCGAATTCTCGGACTTGGCAAGCTGCCTCGTTTGGTCGACGCCTATGCGCGGCGTTTCCAGATTCAAGAAGACCTCGTCCGGGACATCGCCCGCGAGATGATGGAGTCCGGACACGCCCGGGGCGTGCTGGTGCAAAGTGAGGCGCGACATCTGTGCATGGTCAGTCGAGGTCCGCAGAGCCCGACCTCCGTGACGCATACCGAGATCGCGCTCGGCTGCCTAGCTTCCGGACCAAACGACTCGAGCGGGTGAGCTCGATGAGAGACCTTCTGATGATGGCGATCCTGTCGAGTTGCTTGGCAGTACCTGCGTGCAATCGAGACGGCGAAACAGATGATCGTTCCTTGTCGTTCCTAGACCGTTCTCAGCCAGTCGCGACCCGAACCTCGGAGGACCTGACTCGGTCGATCGAGCCTGTCCAGGTCGAGGTCTTCGAGCCACATCAGCGAATGAAGATGGCGTTCGAAGCGCTCCCCTTCCAGCAGGTGCTCGACGACGTGTACGGACGCATCTGGAGAGAGCGCGAGGCCATCGTCTTCACCTGCCGGGATGGCTATGAGTCCACCATTGCCGTTCGGCGAATCTTGAGCCATTCGGCTTTTCTGGCTCTCAGTCGACTCGGTCAGAAAGAGTTCACAATCGTCGACGCTCGTCATGGCGCGCCGAGGGAGGTGAGCCTCGGGCCCTTTTTCGTGATCTGGGAAAACTTGGATGACGCGAAGATTCGAGCGGAAGATGACTATGGATGGCCCTATCAAGTGGTCGGAATCGAGCTGGTGTCTTTCGACCAGCGATTCGGCCGGATGGTTCCCGACAGGGAGGCGTCGAAGCGAATCTGGGCGGGTTTCGACGCCTTCACCATCCATTGCTCGCGATGCCACGCGATCAACGGCCAGGGGGGCAGTGTGGGACCGGAGCTGAACTATCCCGCCAATCCAACCGAGTACATGAAGAAGGGTTGGCTTCGTCGGTGGATCGACGACCCGACCAGCATGCGTCGCGACCCCGCGATGCCGCCGCTCAACCGCAATCTTCCCGAACGGGACCGGGTGATCGAGGATATCGTCCAATATCTCGAGGCGATCGCTTCGCATAAGGTCGAGCCCTCCCGGTGAGCTACGCAGAGATCTACGCGTCGCCGTTTCAGCATCCGTGGCTCTTGTGGGCCGCGGCGATCTCGGGGCTCATCGTCGCACTCTCTAGACGCGGCATCTCGCGCGACGTTCGCTGGTTCTGCGTGGCGGTGGCCTGCCTATCGATGATCGATGCATGGCTCACTGCCACCGACGTTCTGGGAATTGGATCGCTCGGTAGCGCAGCCTCCTCTTGGGTTCCTCTCGTGTTCGTTCTGCTCGGCGACTTTCGATACTTTCTATTAGTCGAAATGGCGCGCCCCGACGGCACGCTCGCGATGACCAAGAAGGGCTTCGGAATCGCAGGCGCTTGGACGCTGATCGTGCCAATCGCGTCACTCGTCGTCATACGGTTCGTCCGATTACAAGAGCCCCGAATGCTCTTCCTCGTCTACGAAGCGCTCTTCATCGCACTCTTGTCGATGGTGTCTTCGATCTATCTACCGAAGCATGCGAAGGCTCTGCGATGGACGCGCTCCGTGAGCTTGCTCGTCTTGATCTACTATGGCGCCTGGGCGGCAGCCGATGCCCTCATCCTCTTCATGGAATGCGATGAAGGGTTCCTTCTCAGAATCCTTCCAAACGTTCTCTACTACGGCGGGTTCGCTCCCGTCGTCGCGTGGACCGCGCCATCGGACAGGAGGCCCGCCTCGCTTCAAACCATGCTGCGATCGTCAGACTGAGGGGCGTCGAAGAACTCTGCGACGAAGTCCGTGGCAGGCCTAGCCCGAAGCTCTTCGGCGGTGCCACGTTGGACGATTTTTCCCTTCTCCAAAACGAAGAGCTCGCCTCCAAGCACCTCTGCATCGCGCACGTCGTGTGTCACCACGATCGCGGGACCGCGTTTGGTCTTCAGGTGGTCCGCCAAGAAGGTACGCAACCTACGCCGTGAGCCGGGATCGAGCGTAGCGAGTGGCTCGTCGAGCAGCAGGAGCTTCGGTTGGACGATCAAGGCACGCGCTAGAGCGACACGCTGCTTTTCGCCGCCAGAAAGCTCGAAAGGCATTCGCTCGGCCAAGTGTCTGCAGCCGAGATCAGCGAGAAGGCTGACGGCGGCCCGACGCCGATCGGCAGAACGCTGCCGCCTCCGTCCGACCGAGAGGCCGAAGGCCACGTTGTCCGTCACACGCAGATGGGGAAATAACCCGAAGCCCTGCGGCACATATCCGACCTGTCGCGCCTCCGGAGGAAAATCCACGTCTTCCGCGGAGTCGAAGACGGTCATGGAACCGATCCGGATCTGCCCGGACGAGGGCCGATGCGCGCCGGCGATCATTCGCAGCAGCGTCGTCTTGCCGGACCCGTTGGGACCGACGAGCACCGTCGGAACGTCGTTTCCGTCCATCCGAACGTTCAAGTCGAGCGCCCCAAC
The DNA here is from genome assembly GCA_035466435.1 of Polyangiales bacterium. GTDB lineage: Bacteria > Myxococcota_A > Polyangia > Polyangiales > Houyiibacteriaceae > SG8-38. Next base: position 5,936 of record DATIUW010000143.1, read on the forward strand.
GCGTGCGCGCAGGTCCACGTTCCAACTCACGACGGCGGACCCTCCAAACTGGTGCCACCTCGCTGGGGAGCCCACGACGACAACGCCTGCGGCCCGATGCGAACCACGAAAAGAAGCACGATGGCGATGCCAACCAAAACCAAAGAGATCGCCAGCGCCGCACGCACATCGGCCTCGAGCGCCGTATAGATGGCGAGCGGCATGGTCTGGGTCGTGCCCGGCAAGTTGCCAGCAAACAACAGCGTCGCTCCGAACTCGCCTATCGATCTGGCGTACGAGAGCGCGGCTCCCGCAAGAAGACCTGCAGACGCCGCTGGAACCGCCACACGGAAGAATGCCACGGAGGGAGATGCACCAAGGGTGCGGGCAACGAGCACGAGGTCCACGTCGACTCTGCGAAAAGCGATGGCAGCCGACTCCACATAGAAGGGAGCAGCCACCACGACTTGAGCAAGCACGACGGCGACCGTGGTGAATGGAACCTGCACGCCGATCGCTTCCAACAATGGACCGAAGAGCCCGCGACGTCCGAAGGTCTGAAGCATCGCGACGCCCAGCACTGCGGGCGGAATGACGATTGGAAGCACGACCAGCAGCTCGATCGCACGGGTGTAACGCGGAGGTCCTACCGCCAGCCACCACGCCAAGGGAGTTCCCGTCGCAACGACGATGGCGAGGCTCGCAAAGGTGGTACGCGCGCTCAGGGAAAGAGCCGGAAAAAAGAGCGGGTGCCGTACGCCCGCAACCAGCTCCGAAGGGGAAGTGGACAGCCCGAGAGCGAGGATTGGCAAGACGATCAAGGCGAGAAGCGCGAACGCAGAACCCCATGCAAGCAGAGACGGGAGCAAGGGAGTACCGCTGGAAGTCCGCATCATTCAGTCGAAAATCCGTGCTGCGCCAGGATCCCCTGGCCTTCCTCGGACTGAACGTAGGCAATCCACCGCTCGGCGAGCTCCGGATGCGGTGACCGCTCGATTACGCCGATGTGATAGTCCGCCCGAACGTTCAAAACAGCGGGTACGGGCACCATCTGGACGCGGCTGGAAGGCGTCGCGTCGGTTCGGTAGACGATCGCCGCATCGGCTTCGCCGAGCTCGACCTTGGCCCGCACCAACCGAACGTTGCTCTCTTCAGATACCACGTGCTCGAGCACCGCAGTCCGGAACTCGGGTCCGTATGAATCGGCCGCACGCCGCAAGAGCTCACGGGTGTATCTTCCGACCGGCACCGTAGGCGCGCCCAGCACCACGCGATCTGCACGCGGCAGATCGGCGAACGACTCGATCTTCGCCGGGTTGTCGGATGGCACGACTACGGTGAGCTCGTTGTAGGCGAAGACTTCGCTCTTCGGCATGAGCCCAGCCTGCTGCAAGGCGGCCACGTGACCCTCGTCGGCCGATGCGAATACGTCGGCCGGCGCACCTTGCTCGATCTGCAGACGCAGAACTTGGCTTCCGCCGAATGCGAGCGACACGTCGATTCCTTCATTCGCAGACTCGAACGCGTGCTCGAGGGCCACGAACGCTTCGGTGAGCGATGAGGCGGCAAAGACGGTGAGGTCCGAAGACGAACGCAGGGCATCACACCGGCAGCCACCGAGCAACAGGGCAAGCACGGCCGAAACCCAAAGGCGAGCAACGGTGGAAGTGAAAGTCGCTTGAGTACGCATGGGGCGTCGAAGGCTCGATCCGACATAGCACATCCGGTCGGCTCCATTCGTCATCATCGAGCAAGCAGCTCGCCGACGCTCTGGATTCCGCGTCGCTCTGCCTTCTTCAGCAGCTTCTGGAAAAGCAGCGCCGTCGCCAGCGCATCTCCAGCGGCAGTGTGCCGTTCGGGCGCATCGATGTCGTACCGCGAGACGAGATTGTCGAGCTGGTATGTCTCCCTCGAGTCGGCGCCGTGAGCCCGACCGGAGGACATCGCGCCATCTTCCACACGCTGGGCGAGCTGGGCCGTGTCGAGCGTCGGGTTCCAGACACGAGCGCCGCGGTGCCGAGCGATGGCTTTTCCGAGCATGCGAACGTCGAAAGCGGCGTGCTGGGCGACCAGGATCGCATCCCCGGCGAAGTCCAAAAACCGCGCAGCGGCTTCGTCCTCTGGAACGCCGCTGCCGAGGTCACTCGATATCAGGCCATGAATCACGGCGGCATCGGCCCCTCCGACGTCCGATTGCAGCACCATCGCCTCGAAGGCGTCGTCGAGATGCACCTCGAGCCCCTTCACCCCTACGCCTGCGATGGAAAGCAGCCGATTCTTGGCCAGATCGAGGCCTGTCGTCTCGGTATCGAACACGACGAAACGAGCCTCGTGCAGCGACATGCTTCTCGGCACACGTCTCTTCTTCGACATGTAGTCTCGAAGTGGCTGAGGCCACGTCTCGCTCCTCACCGGCATGAGAATCCGAGGCAGCAAGCTTCTTAGAAAGCCAGGAGACATTCGGACCTTCAACGCAAGAAATCGATTCGGTACCGCGAGGTCAACATGAGCTGAACGTCTTTCACCACGGAAAAGGTGTTACGAAGCGTCTGGCGTTCGAGCTTGTTGAGCTCCTTGATGTGAACGTATCGGCCCGAGGTGCCCCGCGCGAGCCCCTCCATGGCGCGGATTCGCATCAATATCTCGTACGCCATCGCCGCCTCTTCGGATAGACGGGCCAGCGTTTCGTCGGTTCCTGCGATGCGCTGCCAGCGCTCCGCCGTGCTCCCGTAGATGTTGATCCCGAGGTCGTAGATCAGCACACGGGCCGCGTCGGCGAGAGGCATCATCGCGCGCGCCTTGATGTCGAAGGCGTCGCGGTGCTCTCCACTTCTTTCGACGATCATGTTCCGAAAAAAGCTCAGCGGAGGGGGATTCTGGGTCGCGTTCTGTGCGAAGAACGTGAGAAAGGCACGATCCGTCTTGATTCGTTCGAAGATGTGCTCCTTGAGAGAGTGCGCTAGCGTTTCGTCTCCGTGCACCGGCCGCAGATCGAAGAAGATGTTGGTATGCATGACCGCCATCTTTTCCGGCTCTCGGATCCAATCGGAGAAGTAGCGTTTCCACGTGCTGAGCGGTTGATTCCACTTCGGGTTGCTCGCCATCACCTCCCCCGGACATCGTGCGAACCCTGCTTCGACCAGCACGTCGACCACGCGCTTTCCGAGCTCGATGAAGAATGCTCCAGCCTCCTCTGCTTGGTCCTCGGCGGGATCGGAATAAACGATGGCGTTGTCTTGGTCGGTTCGAAGAAGCTGCTCTTCCCGGCCCTCACTTCCCAACGCCAACCAGCAGAACGAACCGGGCAGCTCCATGCCTTGCTCGGCAAGCTCCTGCAAGGACAAGTGAATCGCGCGGCGTATCAAAGTGTCGTTGATCTCGGAGATCATGTTCGAAAGGAAACCCATCCCGACTTCCTCTTCGAGATAGCGACGTAGGAGATCCTCGGCCTGATCTCGGAGGGCACGCAAGCGCTGCTTGGTCTTGGCCCGGCTGATTTCCGAGAGAATCACGGTCGGGTGGCTTCCCTGCGTCTTGAGAATGTCGTGCTCGGAAACGATGCCTACGACGGGCGTCGAGGGGGTTCCGTCCTCCGTGACCGCAAAGTGATCCACGTGTTTCTTCATCACGGTCGCGATGAGCGACGACAGCGTGGTCTGATCGTCGATGGTGAGGACGGGTGCGCTCATGATGTCGGAAATCAGACCGCTCACGTCGCGGGCTTGCCCAACCACCTTCGACCGAAGGTCGGAGTCGGTCACGATGCCGATGGGACGCTGCTCGTCATCCACGATGAGAATCGAGCCTACGTTTCGCTGACTCATCAGAAGGGCTGCCTCCCGAATGGTCGTATCGGCTTTGCACTTGAGGACGTCGCGCACGGGATCGACCCGCAGCACGTCGTCGCCGGCACCAGTCGCCTTTTCATGGAGCCGGGCCGCGCGCACCGCTTCCAAGCGATTGGCGTCCATCGGTTGTGGAAGGTCGGCGGCAAACCCGGCAGCGAAGAACATGGCAACGCGGGGCTCGTCCCGCATCAGCTCTTGCAGAGTCTCTTTGGGCAGGACGTAGAGAAGCGTATCGTCCTTGGCTTGCGTTCGCGCCGCGTAGTTTCGCTCGGCGAGGAGCGCACGCACTCCGAAGATGTCACCGTCGTCGCATACGTCGATGAGCGCGGTTTCCCCGTCCACGCGCTGGCTCACGGCCACCTCGCCTTTTACGACCACGTAGAACTCGGGCTTGGCGGCCTGGCCCTGCTCGAACACGATCTCGTCCCGCTCCAGATAGCGAATCCGCACTCGCCGTGCGACCCGTTCTAGAAGCTCCGGCTCGAGCCGATCGAAAGGGGGATGTCGACCCAGTCGGCTCGCCACGGTCAAAATCATGGAGTCGGACGACATCTTCCGCTGCGATCCTTCGGGATCGCGGGGCGGGGCGCAACGTGTTCGATCGGGCTCGCATTCCGGTGAACGCCCCTGTATTCTGGCGCGCCGGAGGCCAAGAACATGTCGGCAGTTCGTGAAATGCGGCGTCGTTCCCTCGAAGACCCGGAGGGCTTCTGGGGCGAAGCGGCCCGAGGAATCGACTGGATAACTCCCTGGGATCGGGTCCTCGATGACTCGAACCCCCCTTTTTACAAGTGGTTTTCGGGAGCCCAGCTCAACACTTGCTACAACGCGCTAGACCGCCACGTCGAGAGCCGCGGAAACCAAGCCGCGCTGATTTACGATAGCGCCGTCACTCATACGCGACGCACCTACACTTATCGCCAGCTACGCGCCGAGGTGGCCCTCTTCGCGGGCGCCCTCGCTGCGCAGGGTGTGTCCAAAGGAGACCGCGTTCTCATCTACATGCCGATGATCCCGGAAGCCGTCATCGCAATGCTCGCCTGTGCGCGGCTCGGTGCAATTCACTCGGTGGTCTTCGGAGGCTTCGCGCCACAGGAGCTGGCGACTCGCATCGACGATGCGGAGCCGAAGATCATCGTGTCGGCCTCCTGTGGGATCGAAGGAACGCGCGTCATCGAGTACAAACCGCTACTCGATCAAGCCATCAAGATGGCAGAGCACAAGCCGGGAAAGTGCATCATACGCCAGCGCGAAAGCTGTGAATGCGAGCTCATCGAGGGTCGCGACACTTCCTGGCAAGACGCCGTGGCCGCGGCGAAACCGCACGATTGCGTGCCGGTGATGGCAACGGACCCGTTGTACATCCTTTATACGTCCGGCACGACCGGGGTGCCCAAGGGCGTCGTTCGCGACAATGGCGGCCATGCCGTCGCCCTCCAGTGGTCGATGCAAAACGTCTACGGCGTGCAACCTGGCGAGGTTTACTGGGCGGCGTCCGACGTCGGCTGGGTCGTTGGTCATTCGTATATCGTGTACGGCCCCCTGCTCAATGGGAACACGACCATCCTCTACGAAGGCAAACCCGTGGGAACCCCGGACGCTGGCGCGTTCTGGAGGGTCATATCGGACCATGGAGTGAGCTGCCTCTTCACCGCGCCCACGGCATTTCGTGCGATCAAGAAGGAGGACCCGACCGGATCCTTTCTCCCCAAATACGACATCAGCACGTTGCGGTCGCTCTTTTTGGCAGGCGAGCGCTCCGACCCGGATACGTTGAAATGGGCTGAGCAAAAGCTCGGAGTGCCGGTGATCGATCACTGGTGGCAGACGGAAACAGGCTGGGCGATCTGCGCGAATTGTTTGGGCATCGAACAGCTTCCGGTCAAGCACGGCTCGCCGACGGTGGCGGTGCCGGGCTGGGACGTCCGAGTCGTCGACGAAGCCTGCCGGGAGCTGAAGCCCAGCACCACGGGAGCTTTGGTGGTCAAGCTGCCCCTTCCACCGGGAAGCCTGCCTACGCTTTGGAACGACGACGAACGCTTCGTGAGCTCGTATCTCAGCGAGTTCCCCGGCTTCTACAAGACGGCGGACGCAGGGTACATCGACGAGGATGGCTACGTGTACGTGATGTCGCGCACCGACGACATCATCAACGTCGCCGGTCACCGCTTGTCCACAGGCGGCATGGAAGAAGTGGTGGCCGCCCACCCGGACGTTGCCGAATGCGCGGTGATTGGAGTGGCCGATGATCTCAAGGGAGAGGTCCCACTCGGCTTCTTGGTCCTCAACGCCGGCGTCGAGCGGCCGAATCACGACGTCGTGTCCGAGGTGATTCAGTTGGTGCGCAACGAGATCGGCGCGGTCGCGGCGTTCAAGATGGCAATCGTCGTCCAGCGCCTTCCGAAGACGCGGTCTGGGAAGATCCTGCGCGGAACCATGAAGAAGATCGCGGACCGCGCACCGTGGAAACTGCCGGCCACGATCGACGACCCGGCCATTCTGGAAGAGATCACCGAACGCCTGCAAGCCATCGGATACGGCTAAATGGACCCGGAAAAGGAGCGTGCGCTGGCTCTCTTCGTGGTCGCGTTGGTACTGGTCGCGACACCCGCGCGTGCTCTTTGGCTTCAAACTTGGTGGTCCCCTTTCGCGTTCTGGCTTTCGATGATCGCCGTCGTGGCTCTTCTTCATCGCTCTGACCATGCCGCTTGACCACGTCGTTCTATTTCTGCTCGCTGCGGCTCTTTTGGGTCTCTACATCGTCGGCTCGGAAATCGTCGAGCGCTCCCCGCGTTGGGGAAGATTCGGACGCAATCGCTTCAGCTACGCGCTCGCGCTCGGTGTCTACGCGACGACTTGGACCTTGTTCGGAAGCGTCGGGTTTGCCGCCGAGGAAGGGTACGACTTCCTGGCAATCTACTTCGGAGTCACGCTTTCCTGCATCGCCATCCCTTTCTTGTGGGCGCCAGTTGCCGAGCTCGTCGACCGCTACCGCCTCGGCAGCATCGCAGACGTCTTTGCGTTCCGGTTTCAGAGTCGAACCGTGGGCGCAGCCGTGTCGATCTTCATGGTCGCCGGGCTACTTCCTTACATCGCGCTACAGCTTCGGGCCGTGGCAGACGGTGCGGCGGTCATCGTGGGCCAAGAGCCGAGCGAACGGGTCGGCGCCGTATATGCCGTCCTGCTCAGTGCCTTCGCGGTGGCACTCGGCGTTCGCTACGCGGACGGCCGGGCGCATCGGCCTGGCCTCATCGCGACGCTGGCATTCGAAAGCGTCTTCAAGCTCGTAGCGTTGCTGGTCGTTGGAGCGGCAGCCCTCGTCATGACCTTCGGCGGGCTGCGGGGGCTCGGCGATTATCTACGCGAGCGGCCGGAGCTGGTGGAGAGCATGACCCGGCCGGTCATGCGGGACGTCGGCGACTCGTGGCTTGCGCTCGTGTTCGTGACGTTTTGCGCTGCGTTCCTCCTCCCCCGGCAGTTTTTCGTCGCCTTTGCTCAGCGTCCGGGGCCACGCAGCCTGCAAACCGCGCGATGGGCGCTGCCGGCGTATCTTTTTGCAATCAATCTGCCGGGGCCCATCCTTTTCTTGGCCGGACGCGAGCTCGCTTCGCCGGGCGTCCGCCCGGACGTCTACGTTCTGGTGGCGGTGCAGAGCTCCCCTACCCTGCAGACATTGGTTTTTTTGGGCGCCGTCTCGGCAGCAAGCGCGATGATCTTGGTATCCTCCATCGCGCTCAGCGGAATGGTGAGCAACTACTTGGTCCCCCGCTTCGGACCGTCGCCAAAGTCGCTTCTGAACCGCTGGGCGGTGTTTCGCCGCACGACCATCATCGGGGTGATCGTCGCCGGTCTATTGTTGCACTTCGCGCTGCCGCGCACCCACACGCTGGTCGATCTGGGTCTTGCGTCGTTCGTCGCGGTCGCACACTTGCTTCCCGGACTACTCGGCACGCTCTTTTGGCGTCGTGCAACCCGCGCGGGCGTGTTGGCAGGGCTCGTCGTCGGCGCGACCGCGTGGGCAGTGCTGACGGCAATGCCGCTGCTCGGGTACGAGGTCGGCATTGCGCGCCTGTACTGGTGGTTCGGGTTCGACGACCCCACCGCTCGAGGACCGGTGATCTGGCTGAGCTTGACGGCCCATGCCTTCGTGTTCATGGCGGTCTCGCTGCTCACGGCGCGGTCTCCGCAAGAGCGAACTGCTGCCGAAGCATGTCGCGAACCTCGCGTGACGCGCCTACTGCAGGTGCCTGAATCCGCCGAAGCCCTTCAAGAGCGGTTGACGTCCTACGTCGGCAAGCGGACAGCCGTTCAGGAGATCTACGAAGCCGCCGCAGCCGCCGACGTACACTGGCCGCCTCGGGACCGCCCTGAGCTGCTCAGCCTGGTGAACGAGCTGCAGGGCCGCTTGAGTGAAAGAATCGGGCCTTTGGCGGCAAGAACGTACATTCATGGAGGCCGCCCGGTGCGTGCGGACGCTCTGGCGGAACGATTGCGCGCCTTTCGCGCCCTCGACTCTCTGCAAGACGACGCGGCTTCGCGCCCGACCTCCCCCGCCCATGCAGCCCGCCGTTATCTCTCCCAGTTGATGTCGGAGCTGCCGGTGGGCGTTTGCACCGTCGACGATCACGGGGAGGTGGTGGTGTGGAACGCCAGGCTCGCACGGATCTCGGGTTTGGCTGAGGATGACATCAGCGGACATCCCTTGGAGGATCTTCCAGTCCCATGGCGGGCGCTCTTCGAGGAGCTCGCCAGTCAGCCGAGCGGTACGGCGATCGAGCGCCAGTATCACGTCGGCTCTCAGACCATCGAGCTTCGTGCACAGACGGCGACGATTTCCGCCGAGTCCGAGGAGGGGCGCGTCTTCGTGGTCGAGGACATCACGGCTTTTCGCCGACTGGAACGCCACGTCGCGCACAAAGACCGGCTTTCGTCGATCGGCACGCTGGCTTCGGGCGTTGCACACGAAGTTGGCAATCCGCTCACGGGAATCCTGATGGTCGCCAAGAATCTAGCGGCCGATCCGACCGCCGAGGATGCTGCGGAACGGCTCGGCATCATCGTGGAGGAGGCCCAGCGTATTCATGGGATCGTCAAGAGCCTGCTCACGTTCAGCCGCCGTGATGAGGCCCCCGTCGAGTTGCAATCCGTCTCGGTCGTGCAGGTAGTTCGAAAAGCTGCGGAGCTGGCGGAGCTAGAGGCGGAGGGCTGCTCCATCGATCTGGACCTGCCGACGGATGTAAGTGCCATGGCAACGCCAGAAGGGTTAACCCAGGTTCTGGTCAACCTGCTGAACAATGCCCGGCACGCGTCCCCTCCGCATGCAACGGTCTACGTACGGACCGAGGCGGACAACGGACGGATACGAATCGACGTGGACGACGAGGGCCCAGGGATTCCGGAGGCGATCTCCGAGCGCGTATTCGAGCCGTTCTTCACGACCAAGGGCGACCTTCACGGGACGGGGCTCGGACTTTCAGTATCCCGCCAGATCATCGAGCGCTTCGGCGGCTCCCTCACCTATCAGCCCCGGCAATCTGGGGGCAGCCGATTCACGATCACGCTCCAAGGCCGTGAAAACTAAAGGATTGATGGATCATGCGCTCCTTTGATACTAATCAGCGGTGGCGAAGATCCTGTTGGTGGAGGACGAGCGGGTCATCCGCGCCGAGATCAAGCGCATTCTGGCTAGAGACCAGCATGAAGTCACGGATGTGCCCAGCGTGCGCGAAGCGGAAACCCTTCGTCCCGAGTGCTTCGATCTGGTCATCACCGACGTGAGACTCACGGGAGAGACGGGCGACGTCCTGATCGAGCGGGTCGGAGAGGTTCCCGTCATCGTCATGACGGCGTATGGCTCGGTGAGCGGCGCGGTCGATGCCATGAAGCGTGGCGCGGCCGACTATCTTTCCAAGCCCTTCGAGCCGGAAGAGTTGAGCGCGGCCGTCGAACGAGTCCTCCGGCATCACTCGTTGCGCAAGCCATACGACTCGAAGGCCAAAGGCAACCCGTATGAAATCATTGCATCGGAGTCGAGTCCGATGCAGGAGGCGCTTCGTCGGGCGCGCAAAGTCGCACCAACCGAAGCCACCGTGTTGATCCTCGGCGAGTCCGGGACCGGAAAGGAGCTCGTCGCGCGCGCCGTCCACGAACAGAGCCGCCGGCAGGGCGCCTTCGTCCCGGTCAATTGCGCCTCGATTCCCGAGACGCTGCTCGAGTCCGAGCTCTTCGGACACGAGAAGGGGGCCTTCACGGGCGCTGTGACACGGAAGGATGGATTGGTGCATGCCGCCGATGGCGGCACCCTGTTCCTCGACGAAATCGGTGAGCTCACACAGGCGGCTCAGGCGCGTCTGCTTCGAATGCTTCAGCAAAGGGAGGTTCGCCGCGTGGGCGCGCGCAAAGCCGAGGCGGTCGACATTCGGCTCATCGCCGCCACCCATCGGGACCTCCCGACGCTGGTGGAACGCAATGAATTCCGGGCAGATTTGTACTTTCGGCTGAACGTCGTCGAGATCAAGCTGCCGCCTCTTTGCGAGCGAGGCAACGACATCTTGGCGCTCGCCGAGGTATTCATTGCGAGGGCCGCCGACAAGCTCGGACGCCCGCCCCTGGACCTCGACGACCAGGCGGCTGAAGCTCTGCAGCGCTACAAGTGGCCCGGCAACGTTCGCGAGCTCCAACATGCGGTCGAGCGTGCCGTGATCTTGCACGAGTCCGGACCCATCACTGAAGAGCTACTCGGGCTTCCATCATCGAACGGAAGCAACGGACACGGTGTATCGGCAGGGGACGATCCGTCGCTCGAGGGGTATCTACGGCGCTTCGTCTTGTCGCATCAGCACGAGCTCAGCGAGACGGAGCTCGCGAAGAGGTTGGGGATCAGCCGCAAGACGCTTTGGGAGCGACGACAGCGCATGGG
>DATIUW010000144.1:0-7469 GCA_035466435.1 Polyangiales bacterium
GCCGATGCGCTTGACGAGGACGAGTACGAGGACGAAGACGAGGACGAGTACGAAGACGAGGAGGACGACGAATGACGTTTCAGGAGCTGATCCTCGCGCTCGAGCGCTTTTGGGCCGAACGCGGATGCCTGATCGTCCAGCCGTACAACTCCGAAGTGGGTGCGGGCACGTTCAATCCGCACACGTTCTTGCGAGCGATCGGGCCCGAGCCGTGGAACGTCGCCTACGTGGAACCGAGCCGCCGGCCCACCGACGGTCGCTACGGGGAGAACCCCAACCGCCTACAACAGTTCCATCAGTACCAGGTCATCCTCAAGCCGTCGCCGCTCGACATTCAGGACCTGTATCTAGAGTCGCTTCGCGCGATCGGCACCGATCCCAACCGGCACGACATTCGCTTCATCGAGGACGATTGGGAATCTCCGACCCTGGGCGCGTGGGGCCTCGGTTGGCAGGTCTGGCTCGACGGGCTCGAAATAAGTCAGTTCACGTACTTCCAGCAGTGTGGCGGGATCGACTGCAAGCCGATCAGCGGCGAGCTGACCTACGGTCTGGAGCGCATCGCCATGTATCTGCAGGACGTGGATGACGTGTACGAGCTGGAGTGGGCGCCTGGCATTCGGTACGGCGATCTCTACAAACGGGCCGAATGGGAATGGAGCACGTACAACTTCGAGCAGGCCGACATCGAGCTTCAGAAACGATTGTTCGAGGAGTACGAGAAGCAGGTAACGGCCCTTTTGGGCCTGTCCGAGAAGAGGGGCAAGGGCGGCGCGCAGCAATTCGGACGTGAGCCGCTGGAACGCCTGGTCCTGCCGGCCTACGACGCGGTCATCAAGTGCAGCCACTACTTCAACGTGCTCGACGCCCGCGGCGCGATTAGCGTGACGGAGCGGCAGCGCTACATCGGGCGGGTGAGGCTCCTGGCGCGCGCAGTCGCCGAGTCCTGGTATTCCCAGCGGGAAGCCCTGGGCTTCCCCCTTTCGAGCACCGCCGCGGCTGCCGAGTAGGCCTTTTCCGCTGCCCGCCCATTGCGTTGCTGGATCCGGTCTGGTAGCAACCGCTCTCCAATGTCATCCGAGTTTTTGCTGGAGATTGGGACCGAGGAGCTCCCCTCGTCGTTCGTGAGGCACGCGCTGCAGTCGATGCGGGCGAGCGCCATCGAGCTGGTGGGTCAGGCGCGGCTCGGCACCAGCGGGCTCGAGGTGCACGCGATGGGCACCCCGCGTCGTCTCGCCCTTCGGATCCGCGGGCTTTCCGCGAACCAGCCCGATCGCAATGAAACGATCATGGGCCCGCCCTGGTCCGCTGCCTTCGATGCCACTGGCGCTCCCAAGAAGGCGGCAGAGGGCTTCGCCAAGAAACACGGCGTGGAGGTGAGCGCGCTCCGCAAGCAGACCACCGACAAGGGCGACTACGTGACGGTCGAGGTGTACGAGCCTGGCAAGCCCACGCACGAAGTGCTCGCGACCATTCTGCCCGAGCTCTGCAATCGCATCTCCTTTCCGAAGTCCATGCGATGGGGAATGGGCGAGGTGGCCTTCGGCCGGCCGATTCATTGGATCGTCTCGCTGCTCGGCGAGGTCGTCGTGGACTTCGAATTCGCCAACGTGCGCGCGGGGCGGACGACGCGCGGACATCGATTTCTGGCTCCTGACGACTTCGCGCTGGATCGTGCAACGCAATACGAAGATGCGCTCGCGGCTGCGCACGTCATCGTGGACGTGGCGCGCCGCAAGGAACGAATGATGGAGGCGTTGCGGGCGGGAGCACAGGAGCTCGGTGGATCTCTGCAAGCTGATCCCTTTCTCGCCGACGAGTGCGTCTCACTCGTCGAAGAGCCCTTCGTCGTAGCGGGCTCATTCGACGAGGCTTTCCTCGAGCTACCCGACGCAGTGGTCATTTCCGTCATGCGGAACCATCAACGCTATTTCGCAGTGCGCCAGTCCACGGGCGGTCCACTGCTGTCGTCCTATCTCAACGTGGTCAACACCGCTCTCGAGCCTGACATCATCGCAAAAGGGAACGACCGAGTCCTCCGCGCCCGCCTCGCAGATGCGCGCTTTTTCGTCGAGGAAGACCTCAAGGCGCCCTTGTCGGACAGGCTCCGCAAGCTCGAATCGGTCGTCTTTCAGTCGAGGCTCGGAACGATGGGCGCCAAGGTTCGACGGCTGGAAGCCAATGCGCGGGCACTGGCCGAGCGCAGCGACGCAAACGTGGACGCGTGCGTCGAGGCTGCGCGGCTGTGCAAGGCGGACCTCGAAACGCTCATCGTATACGAGTTTCCGGAGCTCCAAGGCGAGATGGGTCGCTGGTATGCGCTGCGTGAAGGAATCGATGCCTCCATCGCCGACGCCATCCGCGATCACTACAGCCCGCAGGGCGCCGAAGATCACGTGCCGCAGCAGCCCGTAGGGGCCATCGTCGCCGCAGCCGATAGGATCGACACCCTCGTCGGCTGCTTCGGAATCGGGCTGGTGCCGAGCGGCTCGGCCGATCCATTCGCTCTGCGCCGGGCTGCGCTCGGGATCATCCGGATCGCGCTCGAAGGTCCCATCGACGTCGACCTCCGCGTCCTCATCGCCAAGGCCCATTCCGCATACTCCGAGGAGGCCTCTCTCGCGCCGGCCGAGGAGGTGCACTCGGCGCTCGACGAGTTCTTCCGCGGCCGTATCCGCGCGATGCTCAAAGACGAACATGGGGCGGACGTCGTGGATGCGTGCCTGGGGGCTTGGGATGGAACGTCGATTCGGGATCTGCGGGCCCGCATCGAAGCGGTTGCTCAGGTGCGCTCTGCGCCCGAGTTCGAAGCCCTGGCGATTGCATTCAAGCGGGCCTTCAACATCACGAAAGACAGCGCCCGCGGCGCCGTCGACCCGGAGCTGCTCGAAGCAGGCGCGGAGAGCACGCTCGCCAAGCGGTTTGCGACCGTGCGCGATCAGATCCGAGAAGCGACGAACGAGCGCCGTTATGCCGACGCGCTCAAGCTAGTCGCCAAGGAGCTCGGAGCGCCCATCGACCGATTCTTCGACGAGGTGTTCGTGATGGTGGAAGACCACGCGGTGCGAGAGAATCGGCTGCGTTTGCTCGGCGAAATCGCGGACGTGGTCAACGGCATTGCGCACTTCCACCAGCTTGCGACAAAGTTGCAAGGCCGTGACCCTTCTGTATCCGCTTGACGCAGCCTTGGACCGAGAGGTCCGCCTGAGGCTGCTGGGAACCAAAGCATCGGGACTCCACGAGCTCACGGCACTCGGCATCCCCGTGCCTCCGGGCTTCACCATCACCACCGAAGTGGGGATCCACCGACGAACGACCGGCGCCTGGCCCGACGGGCTGGCGGACGCGGTGAACGATGCGCTTCGGAAACTGGAGCAAGCGCAGGGTAGACGCTTTGGAGATCCGGAGAATCCTTTGCTCCTGGCGCTGCGCTCCGGAGCCTCCGTTTCGATGCCCGGCATGATGGATACGATCCTCAACGTCGGGCTCAACGAGCAGACCCTCGAAGGTCTCGCCAAGCGCCATGCCAGTCGTCGCTTCGCTCTCGATACGTACCGGCGCCTCTTGCAGATGTATGGAACGGTCGTCCGAGGCATCGGCGGCGACCGCTTTCAGCAATCACTGAGCGATCTCAAGAGAACCCATGGCAGTGCTCGGATGCTCGACTGCGAGCTTCCCGAAGATGCTCTCGAAGACCTCGTCGCCTCGTACCTGACGTTGATCGAAACAGCCTCGGGATCGAGGTTTCCTGAGGACGTACACGAGCAACTTTGGGATGCGATCGGCGCGGTCTTCGACTCGTGGAGCAACGCCCGCGCGAACCGCTACCGCCGGATGCAAGGCATTGCCAACCACATGAGCACGGCTTGCACGATTCAGGCGATGGTTTTCGGTAACACCGGTCCGCGAAGCGGCTCGGGCGTCGCCTTCACTCGCAACCCTTCGAACGGCAACAAGCATCTATACGGAGAATTCCTGCCCAACGCACAGGGCGAGGACGTCGTGGCCGGAATCCGGACGCCAGTCGCGCTCACCATCGGAGCGTCGGCGCCCGGGAGGGAGGCGACCAGCCTCGAAGCCTCGCTGCCCGAAGCCTTCGAGGCCATTTCGAGGCACTGCGCAGATCTCGAACGTCATTTCGGAGACATGCAGGACATCGAGTTCACCATCGAGGACGGGATGCCCTATCTCCTGCAGACGCGGACCGCGAAACGCACGGCGCGCGCTGCCGTTCGAGTGGCGGTCGACATGGTGCGGGAAGGGGTATTGTCGAAGCGCGACGCCTTGCTGCGCGTCGACGCTCGCTCGCTCGAGCAACTCCTGCAGGCACGACTTCCGGCGCAGGCGGAGCTCACGGCGCAAGGAATCGAGCCTCTTGCCGTGGGCTTGCCAGCGAGCCCGGGAGCGGCGTCCGGCCGGATCGTGTTCGACGCGGACGAGGCAGTCCGTTGGGTAGCGGAGGGGCAGGAGGTCATCCTCGTCCGTCCCGAAACCAGCGCCGAAGACATTCACGGGATGAAGGCGGCCAAAGGCGTCGTCACGGTGACGGGTGGCATGACCTCCCATGCGGCAGTCGTGGCGCGGGGTCTCGGCAAGTGCTGCGTCGTCGGCTGTGGTGGGCTCCAGATCGACCTGCGAGATCGCACGGTTCGTCTCGTGGGCGCGGGATCGACGGAAACGCCGCTTCGCGAAGGAGATCTCCTCACGCTCGACGGGACGAACGGCAAGGTCTACACGGGAGCGCTGGACGTCGTGGCATCCACCACCGTCGACGAGCTTCACGAGCTGATGGCCTGGGCCGACGGCGTGCGCCGGATGCGTGTCTATGCCGAGGCGGACACGCCGCGAGCTGCGCGGGCAGCCCTGAGCTACGGAGCGGAAGGCGTGGGCCTGTGCCGCACCGAACGCATGTTTTTCGCCAAGGATCGACTGTTTGCGATGCGATGTGCGTTGCTCGCGCCCGAAGCCGACCCACGCCGTCGATGGCTGGCTGAGTTGGAGCGCGCGCAGCGAGACGATTTCGTCGAGATCTTCCGGGCGATGGATGGGCGTCCCGTGACGATTCGGCTTCTCGATCGCGCGCTCGAGGAATTCTTGCCAAGCGAGGCAGACCCACTCGAGGCCGTCGCGGAGGCCCTCGACCTCGAGCTCGACGAGGTGATCAAAGCCGCCGATCGCCACCGTGAGTCGAATCCTGCGTTCGGACATCGCGGAGTGCGTGCCGGCCTCACCATTCCGGGCCTCTACGACATGCAGCTACGGGCCATGCTTCTTGCTGCGCGTGACTGCACCGAAGCCGGTACACCGGTCGAGCTCGAGGTCTTGATTCCGATGGTGGCTTTCGCCTCGGAGGTCGACGCGCTCTGCAGTGTTTTCGACGAGGTATACGATCAGGTCTTTGCGGAGCCGACGGACATGCTCACGTACCGGATCGGAACGATGCTCGAAATTCCGCGCGCGTGTCTCATCGCAGACGAGCTCGCACGGCACGTGCATTTCTTTTCTTTTGGTGGCAACGATCTCACGCAAACCGTGCTCGGCATCAGCCGTGAAGACGCCGGCCGCTTCTTGCCCACGTATGTGAACGATCTGGAGCTGCTGTCGCGCGACCCTTTCGTTTGTCTGGACGAGCGCGTCACCGAGCTGATGCGCCTGGCGCTCGAGCGAGGCAGAGCGGTCCAACCTGGGTTGATCGCGGGTCTGTGCGGAGATCAAGGGGGCAGCCCCGTCTCCATCGAGGTCTGCGAGCGCCTCGGCCTCGACTTCATTTCCACCCCGTTGCCGCAGCTCCCCGGCGCCCGCCTGGCCGCCGCACAGGCCCGCCTTCGTGCAAAGAGCACATAATCACGGGTTTTTTTGAGGTTGCTGGGCGCGCCCCGCCGTGTTGGAATATATGGGTCTGCAAGATTGCGATATTTGTGTATGTCTGACCAGTCGAGAGGGTTTGACGAAGGGACGCTAGATGGGCGTCATTCGGGGGTGTCCGTCTCCGCCCAAGGCCTCATCGGCCGCGTGATCGATCAGCGCTACCGTGTCGATGCGGTGATCGGCGAAGGCGGCATGGGCCTGGTCTACAGGGTCACCCATACACGCCTCAACAAGACTCTGGCCGTCAAGGTCATTCGGCGCGAGTGCACCCACGATCAAGAGGCGCTGGCGCGTTTCCGTCGTGAAGCCGAGAGCGCATCGGCAATCGGCAACCAACACATCGTCGACGTGAGTGATTTCGGTGCGCTCGAAGACGGCTCGACCTATTTCGTCATGGAGTGCCTCGACGGAATGGATCTCATCGACGCATTGGACTCCGTCGAGCGGATGCCGGAGGCGCGCGCGGTGCACATTGCGATGCAGCTTTGCAAGGCACTAGGCGCTGCACACCGAGCCGGAATCGTGCATCGCGACCTCAAGCCGGAGAACGTGTTTCTGACGACGCGCGACGATGCGGAGGACTTCGTCAAAGTGCTCGACTTCGGAATCGCCAAAGTCGGAAACGGGCCAAAGCGGATCACACGCGCGGGGGAGGTGCTCGGAACGCCTCACTACATGTCGCCCGAGCAATGTGAAGGGGAAGACGTAGATCATCGTACCGACATTTATGCTCTTGGCGTGCTGTTGTACGAGATGGTCACCGGTCAAGTGCCGCAC
Organism: Polyangiales bacterium; assembly: GCA_035466435.1. Taxonomy (GTDB): domain Bacteria; phylum Myxococcota_A; class Polyangia; order Polyangiales; family Houyiibacteriaceae; genus SG8-38. The sequence goes on from DATIUW010000144.1 coordinate 6,646, forward strand.
GATGCCGACACGATGATGGCCATCCTGACCAAGCACGTGTACGACGATCCGGTCCCGCCCCGGGTGCGGGTCCCCCACGTCTCGGAGGCCCTGCAACACGTGATCATGCGCTGCCTCGAAAAGAAACCCGAGCACCGCTATCAAACGATGCACGAGATCGAAGCGGACCTTGCGGTCATTCGATCGGGCGACCGATCGGTGGGACCCGACACGGTGACGTTGAAGCCATCGAAAGTACGGCATCCCGCGCGCTCCCGGGTGTCGCCCCTGTATCTGGCCGGCCTGGGGATGGCGCTCTTGGCTCTTGCGGGGACCTTGGCGATGAGCGCCTGGCTAGGCAGCGACTCACTCGATTCGGCGGCCGAGCAGAGTCTTCGGCCCATGGCCCGTCCGAATCCGGCGCCGCAGTCGCAAACATCGCGCGTCGATCCGGCCAGCCATGATTCCGAAGGCCAGCCGAGCGGGACGATGGCTTCCGCTGAAGAGGTGCGGCGTGTCGAGAGCGAGCGGGAAGAGAGCAAGCCGGTCCGACGCAAGCCTCGGCCGCGCGTCAAGCCGCCCGAGCGGACCAACACGGCGATCCTCGATCCCTGGGAATAGCCGCTCCGCCGGCAGTTGCCCGGGTAGGGGCGAACGGCTAGGGTGCCGCCCCATGCGGTCGCGATTCGGCCTGCAGAGCGCCTCGGTTCGCCTCGCTCTGGGGTTCTTGCTCATCTCAAGCATCGGCTCGACCGGCTGCGTCAACAAGACGGGGGAGCCCTTGCCCGTCGGGCTGATGTCGTTTCCCATTGCGATCGAGCTGTCTCCCAACGTGGATGCCGAAG
>DATIUW010000145.1:0-54570 GCA_035466435.1 Polyangiales bacterium
TACCGGGGACGTGGTGCTCGACTGTTATCCCGCCTTGTGTCCGGACGGCAACTCCTACGGCTGCGGTGACTGCATCGACAATGACGGCGACGGATTGGTCGACGACAAGGATCCCGAATGTCTAGGCCCGTGCGACAACACCGAGGGCCCGGTTCTGCTGACCGGCACGCCAGGCGAAACCGGAAACCAATGCGGTGCCGACTGCTACTTCGATCGGGGAAATGGATCGGGATCCGGCGAGTGCAAGTGGGACCGGCGCTGTGATCCCGAAGAGCCCAAGGACGGCTGCGCGTACGACCCGAACCTCATCGGTCAACAGAACTATTGTCCTGACCCGCAGCCCGAGCTCTGCGAGGAAACCTGCGGTCAGCTCACGCCGAACGGCTGTGACTGCTTTGGCTGCTGCACGTTCCCCGAGCTCGATGGTGGATACGTCTTCCTCGGCTCCTTCGAGGGAAACACGGGAACCTGCACGCTCGAGGACCTGAATGACCCAGCGCTTTGCAGGCCCTGCACACCCGCGGGCAACTGCTTGAACACCTGCGAGCGCTGCGAGATCTGTCTCGGCAAGCCGACCATTCCCGAGGATTGCTTCCCGGGCACCGGCGGCTCAGGCGGCAGCGGAGGCACCGGTGGAGCCGGCGGCATGGGCGGTACTGGTGGCTCCGGCGGTGATGGAGGCAGCCTGCGCTGCCCGCCCGACAAGCAGGAGTGCGGCCTTCCCGGCGATGACCCGTGTCCGGCCGGCACCTTCTGCCTGACCGGCTGCTGCACCAACGCCGTGCAGTAAGCGACTGCTAACCGAGGATGTCCGTCACCCGGTGTACGTCATCGGGGTCGGACGTCGTCGGAACCAGCAGCACGTCATCGGCGCCCGCGTCTTTGGCCTGCTGAACGGCGTTCTTGAGCGCCTCTGGTGTCGTCGCGATGCAGATCTGCTTCACGTTCTGGCGCGCCACGGGCGCCATGAAATTCAGGTAGCGCTCGAGATAGTCGTCGAGTTGGGCACGCGCGTTCGGTCCGAGCGCATACCAGAAACCCGTTCCGAGCCAGGGCGCAGGCCGGTCCTGCTCCTTCCATGCGCGTCTGGCAGCTTCGAACTGCAGCTCCATCTCCGCAGGCGACGGACCGAAGCTGAAGCCGCACAATCCATCGGCCCACTTGGATGCGGCTCGGATCGATTCGACCATCAGCGAACCGGCAAGAAGCTTGGGGCCGCCCTCTTGGACCGGGGCCGGGCCGACCGGTAGCGCACCCTCGACCACGGGCTCGCCACGCCAGACGCTGCGCATCGTCTTCACACTCTTGGCGAGGCGGGTGAGGCGGCGGCCGAGGGGCACGTCGACCGACTGATAGTCCTGCTCGCGCCCGCCGACACCGAGCCCGGCGACGAATCTGCCGCCCGACAACACGTCGATGGTTGCGAGCTGCTTGGCGAGCATCACCGGATGATGGAGCATCGGGACGAAGACCCCACTCACGATCTTGACGCGGTTGGTGAGCGCGGCGGCAGCTGCGAGGGTGGCGGTCATGTCCGGGTTGTAGAAGGAGATGCGCTCACCGGCCGCGAGGCTCGCGAAGAAGCCCGCATCGATGCGTTCACACCAGGCCAAAAAGGCGTCTCTGTCTAGGCCGGGCGCCATGACCGGCAGGTTCATCCCGATTTCCATGTGCTCCTCTACGAACGGTCGAGAACGCTTTGCATCTGCGCGCGTTGGCGTCTAGGAATAGCTCCCTGCGTCACGACCAAAAGACCTGACCGGCGGAGGATACACCATGCGAAACCCCAAGGACTTCTTCAAACCGATGGCCATCGGGGCGCCCGAGCCCGCTCGCGAAATCCCCTTCCGGCCGTCGCGGATGATTCACTTCTTCGACCCGAGCAACCCCAAGATGGCGGCCAAGGCGCCCAGCATCGCGGAAAAGTGCGACGTGCTCCTCGGTAATCTGGAGGACGCCATTCAAGCCGACAAGAAGGTGGATGCGCGCGAAGGATTCGTGAAGATCGCGAAGGAGAACGACTTCGGGGACTGTCAGCTATGGACTCGAGTCAACAGCTTGGACAGTCCGTGGTTCCTCGACGACATGCTTCGCATCGTCGAAGAAGTCGGCGACAAGGTCGACGTCATCATGGTCCCCAAGGTAGAAGGCCCGTGGGACATTCACTTCGTCGACCGCTTGCTCGCTCAGCTCGAGGCTCGAGCCAGCGTCAAACGCCCCATCTTGGTCCATGCGATTCTGGAAACCGCCCTCGGTGTGGCGAATGTCGAGGAGATCGCCGGAGCGAGCCCACGCATGCAGGGCTTGAGCCTCGGACCGGCGGACCTCGCTGCATCGCGGCGCATGAAGACCACGCGCGTGGGCGGCGGCCACCCAGGCTACCTCGTTCGCGAGGACCCAAACCCCGATGATCCGGAGGCGCCGCGAAAAACCGCCCAGCAAGACCTCTGGCACTACACCATTGCGCGCATGGTGGACGCTTGTGTCGCGAACGGCATCTACGCGTACTACGGACCCTTCGGAGACATCCGCGACACCGTGGCTTGCGAGGACCAGTTCCGGAATGCGTTCTTGCTCGGATGCGTGGGGGCGTGGTCGCTGCACCCCGTGCAAATCGACATCGCCAAAAAGGTATTCAGCCCTCCCGTCGACGAGGTGCTCTGGGCCAAGAAAGTCATCGAGGAAATGGGCGATGGCACCGGCGCAGTCATGATCGACGGCAAAATGCAGGACGATGCCACGGTCAAGCAGTGCAAGGTCATGGTAGAGCTCGCCCGGATGCTCGCCGAAAAGGACGCAGATCTCAAAGCGGCCTATCAGTTCTGAAAGGTGTCGACATGAGCATGAAGCATCGCCCACGACGAAGTGTGTTGTACATGCCCGGCTCGAACGCCCGGGCTCTCGAAAAAGGCCGCGGCCTCGACGCCGACGGATTGATCCTGGACCTCGAGGATGCCGTCGCGCCCGACGCCAAGCAGCAGGCGCGAAGCCAAGTCGTCGATGCGCTTCGAGCCGGCGGCTACGGTCATCGCGAGATCCTCCTCCGGGTCAACGGTCTGAGCACGCCTTGGGGCTACGAGGATCTGGTCGCTGCGGCGCAGTCCGGGGCGGACGCCGTGCTGCTTCCGAAGGTCGACAGCGCAGACATGGTACGGCAGGCCGAAAACGTGCTCATGGCGGCCGGAGCGCCCGACGAGCTCGAGATCTGGTGCATGATGGAGACGCCTCGGGGCATGCTGCGCGCCGAAGAGATCGCCGACTCGAGCCCGAGGCTCGGCGGCTTCGTCATGGGGACGTCGGACTTGGCCAAGGATCTGCACGCGGCTCATACCGCCATGCGCCTTCCCATGATCACCTCGCTCGGACTGTGCCTTCTCGCGGCGCGGGCGGCCGGCATCGCGATCCTCGATGGCGTCTATCTCGACCTCTCCGATGAAGAAGGATTCGCCGCTTCGTGCAAGCAGGGCGCCGAGCTCGGCTTCGACGGAAAGACGCTGATCCATCCGAAGCAGTTGGCGCCGGCGAACGAAGCGTTTGCACCTTCTGACGCCGAGGTGGACTTCTCGCGTCGCATCATCGAGGCCCACGCAGCCGCGGAGGCCGAGGGCAAGGGCGTCATCGTCGTCGACGGTAAGCTGATCGAGAATTTGCACGTCGAGAACGCCAAACGCCTGGTCGCATTGGCAGAGGCCATCGCGAATCGATGACGTCGATTCGGAGTGTGCCGTGGTGGATCGAGCAGACCGACCGATGAATCTCGCTCCAGCAAGCGTCACCGACTATCGGGAGCTCGCACGGCGCCACTTGCCCAGGCAGCTCTTCGATTACATCGATGGCGGCTCGTACGCCGAAAGCACGATGCGCGCCAACGTGGAGGACCTGCGCCGTATCCACCTTCGACAGCGCATCTTGCGCGACGTGTCCGACATCGACCTCGGTGCCGAAGTGTTGGGCGAGAGCCTGTCTCTTCCCGTGGTCCTCGGACCGGTTGGTCTGGCCGGTATGTTTGCGCGACGCGGAGAGGTGCAGGCTGCGAAGGCTGCCGAGCGAGAAGGGGTTCGTTTCTGCGAGTCGACCGTGTCGATCTGCTCCATCGAAGAGGTGAGGGCTGCGACGGGCGCGCCGTTTTGGTTCCAACTCTACGTGATGCGAGATCGGGGATACGCCGAGGAGCTCATCGGTCGAGCGCGCGATGCGAGCTGCTCGGTCTTGGTCCTGACCATCGATCTCGCCGTGGTGGGCGCCCGCTATCGAGATGCGCGCAACGGCATGACCGTTCCCATCCCAGGATCGAAGAAGCTCGTCCGGGCGTGGGACATCGTGTCGCATCCTCGCTGGGTCGTGGACGTCGCGCTGCGAGGCAAGCCATTGACCTTCGGCAATCTCGAGGCAGCCGTCCCGGACGCAGGCAGTCCGAACGATTTCAAAGATTGGGTCGACGACCAGTTCGACCCCACCGTCACCTGGGACGATCTCGCCTGGGTCCGCAAGCACTGGCCCGGGAAGCTCGTGCTCAAGGGCATCCTCGACGTGGAGGACGCCAAGCGGGCAGCCGAAGCCGGGGCTGACGCACTCGTGGTCTCCAATCATGGGGGCCGGCAGCTCGACGATGTCCGCTCGACCGCTACGGCCTTGCCGCACGTCGTCGACGCGGTGGGCGATCGCATGGAGGTGCTCGTCGATGGAGGGATTCGCAGCGGCCTCGACGTCGTGAAGATGCTTTCCCTCGGCGCGAGGGCATGCTTGCTCGGACGCGCCTGGACCTACGCCGTTGCCGCACGCGGCGAGGAAGGCGTTGCCCACATCCTCCGCATCATCCGCGAGGAGATGAAGGTTGCGATGGCCCTCACAGGCAATCGCAACCTTGCCGAGCTCGGCCCCCACGCGCTCGATCTCTGACGGCGCGGCTCAACGAGCCAGCCACCGAGGGGCGCGCTTTTCGATGAAAGCGCGGGGTCCCTCCTTGGCGTCCTCGGTTTGCATGTTCTTTTGAAACGCCTCGAATCCCTCGCGCCAGAGCGCTGCGTCCTCGGCCGTAAATGCCCGAGCGGCCAGGTTTCGGCTGGCTTGAACGGCGAGCGGCGCGTTGGACGCGATCTTCTGCGCCAGAGACAGAGCCTCTTCGCGCACTCGTTCCGGGCTGACCAAACGGTTCACCAGCCCGAGCTGATAGGCGCGCTCGGCGCCGAGGGGCTCGCCGGTGAGGATCACCTCCATCGCTTGGGCCATGCCGATGGCGCGTGGCAGGCGGAACAGGCCGCCCGCGACTGCGATCAGCGCGCGCTTCACCTCGGGAAGACCGAAGAAGGCTTCGTTCGAAGCGACGATCATGTCGCAGGCCAACGCGATCTCGCAGCCGCCTGCGAGCGCAGGCCCTTGCAGAGCGGCGATGAGCGGTTTGGTTCGCTCGCGGTGGACGATTCCGCCGAACCCCCCCTTTGCCGTGGCCGTGGCACTTGCGTTGCCCGCCGCGATCTCCTTCAGGTCCGCGCCGGCGCAGAAAACCGGGCCATTGGCGGTGAGGACCGCTGCCCAGAGCGACTCGTCGGACTCGTAGCGATCTAGCGCAGCCTCGATTCCGCTCGACATGACACCGTTGATCGCGTTGCGGGCCTCCGGCCTGTCGAGCGTGATGACGGCGACGTGGTCTTGGGTTTCGAAATGGACGCTCATGGGCTTTGCTCCTTCTGGGTGCGTAGGTTTCAGTGTGAGCGCGGATACGGCAACTGATTTTTGGCAGCCGGCACTTTCGAGCCGTCCGCAGGGTCTTACATTCAACGACAGCAAAAGCGAGCGTGCCGGCGAAGGAGCCAGCGTCGGTGCCCGCGGGAGGTGAGTATGGGTAAGCCGGTTTGTGTCGTGGTCGGCGTGGGCCCCAAGAACGGTCGCGCGTTTGCCAAGCGGTTTGCGGACGAGGGCTACGCCGTGGCGCTGCTCTCGCGGTCGACGGAGTACACCGGAGCATTGGCCGATGAGATCGGCGGAAGGGCCTATGCGTGTGACGTCACCGATCCTGACGCCATCAACGACACATTTCCCCGGATTCGGGACGATCTAGGCGATGTCGAGGTGCTTCTCTACAACGCAGGCTCCGGTAAGTTCGGGACCTTCGACGATGTCCCGGACGAAGAGTTCGAGAAAGGTTGGCAGATCAACGTTCGCGGTCTCCTTCAAAGCACGCGTGCCGTGGTCGGGCCCATGCGAAAAAGGGGACGCGGCGCGATCATCATCACCGGTGCGACCGCCTCTCTTCGAGGAAAACCGTTTACCGCGGCGTTCGCATCGGCCAAGGCTGCGCAGCGGAGCTTGGCTCAATCGTTCGCACGTCAGCTGGGCCCCGAGGGGATCCACGTGGCGCTGGTCATCGTCGACGGGAAGATCGGAACCGATGACGAAACCAGCAACGAAAGCGAATTTTTGAGACCGCGCGACATCGCAGAGACCGTGCACCATCTCGCAACGCAGCCAAAGTCGGCCTGGTCTTTCGAAGTCGACGTGCGACCCTTCGGGGAGAGCTGGTAGAGCGCTTCATCGGCGGAGCGCCGTTGGTCCCTAGTGCGCCTCGTTTCCCGCGCCCATCCCATACGTACCCGTCAAGGAGTCCCGAAACACGTCCATGGCGGGCGGCGCATACGTGAATGCGACCAGCGCCGCTCCGAGTGAGATCACCAGAACGGCCGCCGCCAGCACGGACGAGCGAGACGGGACCGGACCGACGGCGATGCGATACGCGATGAAGTGCCCTGCCGCGATCGCGATGGCGAAGATCGCCACGTCAGCGAGCAGGTAGTGACGGCCGAGGATGCTCGTGTACGCATGGAAGAGGGGCACGATGAGCAGGGTGGAAGTCCACGCGGATGCCGCGGTGCACACCAGGCGGTGCGCGACGGTCGGCAATCGTCGGTTGAGCACACCGTCGACGAGCAGCGTCGGCCAGAACGCCATCTTGATGTGCTCCCACAACGATTCGTTCACCGGTGCCACCCAGCCGAGCGGTGCCCATCGTCCGATGGCATCGAACAGGAAATGCGCCGCCGCCCCGACGATGAAGACGATCCAGGCTCCGGCAAAGAACAGACGGCGCAGCTCGTGCGCTTCGTCGCGGGGGCGCTTCATCGCGGTTGTCCCGCTACGGCGCCTCCAGCTCACGCTCCTGCTCGCGCGAGACCAGCTTGGCGAGGTCGGTGAGCTCTCGTGCCATCCAATCGACTAGGTCGTCGAACGCGATGATGCCCTGAAGGCGGTCTTCTGCATCGACGACGGGGATCCGCCGGACGCCGCGGGAACGCATCTTCTTGCGAACGTCGTACATTCGTTCGTTCTCCCGTGCGGTGACCAGCCCGTCGCTCATGACCTCGGCCACCTGCATCCCCTCGAGCGCACCGGGCTTCTCGGCTAGACCTTTCACTACCAAATCTCGGTCGGTTACCATGGCGACCGGGACTCTGTCTCCGTCGCGCTCCTCGACCACCACGAGACACCCCACGTGGTAGGTCTTCATCAAGCGGGCCGCCTCGAGGACGCTCTCGTCCGGCCGGATTATGTAGACAGTTCGGTTGCAAAGCTCGCCAGCAGTCATGTGCCAAACGCTAGCATGGTTTCCACTCGCGGTGCGGCGCGAATCGGTGCACCGTTCGTAGAGTGATGCTCGATCGGCGGCAATGGATGATGGCCGCGGGCGCAGCGACCTTGGCAACGGCTGCGGCCGTGCTCACGGGTGCGCGCAAGACCGGCAGGGTGACGTTGTTCTTGTGTGGTGACGTCATGACGGGGCGCGGTATCGACCAAGTGATGCCCCATCCGAGCGATCCGCGCATCTTCGAGCGCTATGTGAAGAGCGCGATCGACTACGTCTCACTTGCAGAACGTGAAAATGGACCGATCCCGAAACCCGTGGGCTACGACTACATCTGGGGTGCCGCCATTGCGGAGCTCGAGCGTCGCCGTCCCGATGCGCGGATCATCAATCTCGAAACGAGCATCACCGAGGAAGACGATCCGGAGCCGAAGGGGATCAACTACCGTATGAATCCGGCGAACGTGCGTTGCATCACGGCAGCGCGGATCGACTGTTGCGTCTTGGCGAACAATCACGTGCTCGATTGGGGGCGAGCTGGGTGCGTGGATACACTCGCGATTCTCCACGACGTGGACGTCGCGACTGCCGGGGCAGGGCGCACCGCGAGCGAAGCCGCTTCCCCCGCGACTCTGTCCACCGGTCACGGCCGTGTCCTCGTATTCGGTGTCGCGTCTCGGACCAGTGGCGTCCCCTCGAGCTGGGCTGCCACTTCCTCGCGGCCCGGCGTCGAGTTGCTTCCCGATCTTTCCGAGCAAACCGCCGACCGAATCGGCGAGCGCATGCGCGCGGCCCGTGAGGATGGGGACATCGTCGTGCTGTCGGTTCATTGGGGCGGCAATTGGGGATACGAGATTCCCTCCGAGCAACGGACGTTCGCCCACAGGCTCATCGAGACCGGCGCTGCGGACGTCGTACATGGGCATTCATCACACCACCCGAAGGGCATCGAGATCTACCAAGGTAAGCCAATCCTGTACGGCTGCGGCGATTTCATCAACGACTACGAGGGCATCGGCGGTTACGAGAAGTATCGTGGGGACCTGGCTCTGATGTACTTCCCGACCTTGGACGCCACCACCAAGAAGCTGGTCCAACTCGATCTGACCCCGCTTCGCATGAAGCGGTTTCAGCTTCATCGCGCGTCCGAGCAAGACACGGAGTGGATTCGCGACATACTGGCCCGGGAAGGACGTCTGCTCGGCACCACGGTAACGCTCGCCGAGCACGGCACGTTACGCGTGAGCGCCGGGTGACAGCCGGCTCTTGCAGGTGCGATGCGGTTTTGTGCCGCTTTACAGGCAATTTTGCGACCTCGCGGGCCGTGGGCTTGCACAACCTAGCTTTCGCGGTAACCGGCCGGTGCCAATCGGCGCATTGGACGAACGAAAATCATGAAAGACCTCAGTAAATATCGAAATATCGGCATCTTCGCGCACGTGGATGCGGGCAAGACCACGACGACCGAGCGCATCCTCAAGCTCACCGGCAAGATCCACAAGATCGGCGAGGTTCACGACGGTGCGGCCACCACCGATTTCATGGAGCAGGAGCAAGAGCGCGGCATCACGATTCAGTCCGCAGCCACCACGTGTTTCTGGAACGGTCATCAGTTGAACATCATCGATACGCCCGGACACGTGGATTTCACGATCGAGGTCTACCGGTCGCTCAAGGTGCTCGACGGCGGTGTGGGTGTGTTCTGCGGCTCGGGCGGCGTCGAGCCACAGTCCGAGACCAACTGGCGCTATGCGAACGACTCCAAGGTTGCGCGCCTGATCTTCGTGAACAAGCTCGACCGTCTGGGCGCGGACTTCTACCGGGTCGTCAACCAGATCAAGTCCGTTCTCGCGGCCAAGCCGCTCGTCATGGTGTTGCCCATTGGAAGCGAGTCCGACTTCGTGGGCGTCGTCGATCTGCTCACCCAAAAGGCATACGTCTGGGACGACTCGGGTCTGCCCGAGAACTACGAGGTCAAGGACGTCCCCGAGGACATGAAAGACCTGGTCGAGAAGTACCGGTTCGAGCTCATCGAGACCGCCGTCGAGCAAGACGACGAAGCGATGGAACAGTATCTCGAAGGGCAAGAGCCGGATCTCGAGACCATCAAGAAGTGCATTCGAAAGGGCACCCGGGATCTCGTTTTCTTCCCGACGTACTGCGGCTCTGCATTCAAGAACAAAGGCATCCAGCTAGTGCTCGACGCGGTCGTCGACTATTTGCCCGACCCCACCGAGGTCCCTCCGCAGCCGGAGATCGACCTCGAAGGCCACGAGACGGGCCAGTTCGCGATCGTCGACCCGACCAAGCCCGTACGCGCGCTCGCATTCAAGATCATGGACGATCGCTTTGGTGCGTTGACGTTCGCCCGGATCTACTCGGGGACGATCAACAAGGGCGACACGTTGATCAACACCGCTACTGGAAAGACCGAACGCATCGGACGAATGGTGGAGATGCACGCCAACGACCGCACTATGGTCGATTCCGTGCAGGCCGGAGACATCGTCGCCATGGTCGGGCTCAAGGACGTCCGGACCGGTCACACGCTGGCCGACCCCAAAGCGCCAGCGACGCTCGAGCCCATGGTCTTCCCCGACCCGGTCATTTCGGTGGCCGTCAACACCAAGGACAAGGCCAACAGCGAGAAGCTCAGCACTGCGCTCGGGAAGATGGTCGCCGAGGATCCGTCCTTCCAGGTCGAGGTCGACCAAGAGTCGGGCGAGACGATCCTCAAAGGCATGGGCGAGCTCCATCTCGACATCAAGGTCGACATCCTGCGACGCAGCCATGGCGTCGACGTCGTGGTCGGAGCGCCGCAGGTCGCGTATCGCGAGACCATCACCAAGCCCGTCAACGACGTCTACGTGCACAAGAAGCAGACCGGCGGTTCGGGGCAGTTCGCGAAGATAGACTACAGCATCGAGCCCGCGGAGCCGGGGGAAGGATTCGTCTTCGAATCGAAGATCACGGGTGGCAGCATCCCCAAGGAGTTCATCCCAGCGGTCGAAAAGGGCTTCAAGCAGATGATCGGTGAGGGACCGCTGTGCGGCTTCCCGGTGGTCGACTTCAAAGTCTCGCTGAACGACGGTGCGTTTCATGCCGTCGACTCCTCCCAAATGGCGTTCGAGATCGCGTCCAAGGCCGCGTTCCGCCAGACCATGCCCAAAGCGGGCCCTCAGCTCCTCGAGCCGATCATGAAAGTAGACGTCTACGTGCCGGAAGCCAACGTCGGCGACGTCATCGGCGATCTCAACCGTCGCCGCGGCGTGGTGAGCTCCCAGGAAAAAGGCGTGACCAACGTGCACGTCCGAGCAGACGTGCCGCTCAGCGAGATGTTCGGCTACATCGGCGACCTACGGTCCGCCACTTCGGGACGCGGCCAGTTCTCGATGGAATTCAAGCACTACGCCCCGGCGCCGCGCAACATCCTCGAGAAGGTGCAGGCGGAAGTCGCCGAGCGCAAAGCAAATCGAAAGTAAGCGCGTACACTTCGTGCTGGGGCTTTTCGCCGCGTGGTGAAAGCTCTATGAACCGTGGCGGACTCATGGCACGGAGGTTCTCCAACCTGGACGGAACCGCCGAAGTTGCAGACCTCGTGGACATCTTGAGGTGGCAGCTCGGCTTTCACGACGAGAAGCGGCCGCGCGCTCCCGCGACCGGCGTCGACGTACCGACGGTGGCAAACGACGGACAGGCCCTGCGGCACGCGACCAAGGATGCCTTGACCTGGATCGGACACGCGAGCTTCCTGATTCAGTTGGGGGGCCGGAGCGCGCTCGTCGATCCGGTCTTATCCGACCGGCTCAGCGCCGTCGTGCGGCGCAACGTCGCCCCAGGGCTCGATTGGCCGGCCCTTCCCAAGATCGACGTGGTCTTGGTGACCCACAACCACCGCGATCACATGGACGGACCCACTCTCAAGCGGCTCGGGAGCGACCCGGTCTACGTGGTCCCCCGCGGGCTCGGCGATTGGTTCGAGCGCGCTGGTCTTCGCCGGGTGGTCGAGATGGACTGGTGGCAGGAAGAGGAAATCGAAGGCTTGCGCGTGACGTTCGTACCCTCGCAGCACTGGTCGCGGCGTGGGCTGACCGACATGAATGCCAGTTGGTGGGGTGGCTACGTCCTCGAACGCGGCGGTCTGCGGGTTTACCATTCCGGAGATACGGCCTGGTTCGACGGGTTCTCGCTGATTGGCAAGCGGTGCGGAGACATTCACGCAGCGATGCTGCCAATCGGTGCTTACGCACCGCGGTGGTTCATGCGCCCACAACACATGGATCCTGCAGATGCGGTCCGCGCGTTCGAGGCTCTCGGCGCCTCGAAGCTCGTGGCCATGCACTGGGGCACGTTCAAGCTCACCGATGAGCACCTCGCCGAGCCGCCAGAGCTGCTACGGGAGATTTGGGCGCGGTCGGGGTTGCCCGACGCACGACGACTCGTCCCCGCGATCGGCGAAACGCTGCGGCTCGATCGCTGAGCCGGCGGGACGCTCCCGGCCGCTGCGCGGTGTCATTTTGCGCTCTCGGCGCGTATTCTGCTGGCGCTGGCGCCCCCGAGCCAGACAACCTACCTGTACCAAGAGTATGGAAGCGACACCCACATCGGCGGACGAAAGGCTCGAGATTCCGCGGCTCGAATCACCCCGCCGTCGCGTGATCGCAATTGCGACCGTGCTGCTGTTGGTGGCGGGTGCCGTGGTCATCTATTTCGTCTCGCGGCGACCCGAAGACAGCCCCTACCGCGTGACCTCGGTGGTGCAAACGTCGATCGTGAAAGAGATTCGGGTGACCGGGCACCTGGAGCTGACCGACGAAGTGGAGGTGCCGGCGCCGATCGAAGGACAGCTCGTGGAAGTTTTCGTCGAGCCCGGCGATCGGGTCGAGGAAGGCCAGCTCCTCGCCCAGCTCGATGAAGGCTCGGCGCAGATGGCCGTCGATGTATCCAAGGCGGAGCTCGAAGTCGCGCGTGCGCGCATTGCAGAGGCAGAGGCCGCTGCCCAACGCGCCACGCAGGCGCTCGAGCGAACGGAGCGATTGGCGCAAAAGGGTCTGGCCAGCGAACGCATGCTCGAAACGGCTCGCTCGGAAACGGCAAAGGCACGCGCCGCACTTCAGGCAGCCCGGGCGGAGCGCTCCGCGGCGCAAAAGCGGCTTTCGCTTCGTAGCCTCGAACGCAAGCGCACCGGCATCGTCGCGCCCCGCGCCGGCTTGGTTCTCGAGGTGCCGCAGCGGACAGGAATGATCGTGGGACCTCGAAACCGCTTGTTCCGGATCGGAGCGCCGGTGGACGAGATGCACGTGAGGGCTCCCATCGGAGAGGCCGACATCGGCGAGGTCGTCGTCGGACAGCGGGCCAAGTTCGAGGTCCCGACGTATCCGGGCAGGATGTTCGAGGCCGCCGTGAAGCACATCAGCCCAGATCCGAAAGTCGAATATGGCGCCATCTTCTACGACGTCACGCTCGAGACCAGCAACCCAGAACGCTCGTTGCTTCCGGGTATGACGGCCCAGGTCCGCATCAAAGTCGCCGAGGTCGATGACGTGCTCGCGGTTCGAGAAGCATCGCTTCGATTCACGCCCGAAGGTGCTCCGTCCTCACCGGCCCGCACCCGTGTTTGGCGAGTCGAAGGCACGCAGCTCGAGGAAGTTCCCGTGGAGCCCGGGCTGTCCGATGGGGCGATGACGGCGGTGCGTCCCACCGCGCCGGACAGCCTTCGCGTCGACGACGAGATCGCCATCGGGCTTGCGCTCGACGGCGACGACGCAGCGGCAGCGCCCTCCTTGTCGCTTCGGGGTCATCGGCAATGAGCCGCTTTTCCATCGTCGATGCGCGCCGTATTTGCAAAGAATTCCCGAACATGAGGGCGCCCGTGCTCGACGACGTCAGCCTGACGGTCGAGTCCGGAGAGATCGTCGCACTGCGAGGACCCTCGGGATCGGGCAAATCGACGCTACTCAACATCCTCGGCTGCCTCGACGGACCGACGTACGGATCATATCGGCTCGGAGGCCGCGACGTATCCACGCTCACGCCTCGTGAGCGAGCCTGGGTCCGGCTTCACTACATCGGGTTCGTTTTCCAGTCTTTTCATCTCATCCCCGATCACACGGTTCTCGAAAACGTCACTCTGCCGCTCTACTACATGGGTGTCGGACGCCACGAGCGCGAGGCACGGGCCACCGAGCTCATCGATCGCGTCGGATTGAGTCATCGACTCAAGCACCGTCCGGCTCAGCTCTCCGGTGGAGAGAGGCAACGGGTTGCAATCGCGCGTTCCATCGCGGGGGAGCCACGCCTCCTGCTCGCCGATGAGCCAACCGGGGCGCTCGACACCCGGACTGGCAACGAGGTCATGGCCTTGCTCGAGGAGATTCACGAGGCGCGTTCCCTGACGCTCATCATCGTGACCCACGACCCAGAAGTTGCAGCTTTCTGCCATCGTCAGGTGTTCCTGCGCGACGGCAAGATCGTCGATGACGAGGAAAGACATGCGGCAAACGCGTAGCGAGATCCTCGGGCGTGCGCTGCGCAGCGCGATTCGCAATCCCGGCCGCACGCTCCTGACGATGCTAGGGCTCGCGATCGGAGTTGGCGCATTCTTGGCCATGGTGAGCTTCGGTACGGGTGCGCGGGCCTCGGTGATGGAGCAGTTCGAGCTCCTCGGGACGCGCGTCGTCTACATTTGGACCAACATGAACCGCAGAGATTTCGGTGGCAGCGCGAGGCCCCTGACCGACTTCGACGTGGAGGCGCTCGAGCGCGAGGCCATGACCGTCGAACGGGTGGTGCCTCGGATCACCGAGGTCCAGAACGTGAGGTCGGCCTACACCACGTTTCCGACGAAGGTGACCGGTACGATGCCGGGATTCGTCGCCATTCGCGAGTGGCCGCTTCTCGTTGGCGGCATGTTCGACGACACCGACGTGCAACAGCGTGCCAAGGTGGCCGTCATCGGGACGACTGTCGCACGGGAGCTTTTCGGACGGCGTGACCCCGTAGGCGAGACCATCACCATTGGCTCCAATCTTCCCTGTCGCATCATCGGGGTTCTCGCTTCCAAAGGGCAGCAGACCACGGGTGAGGACATGGACGAAATCGTTCTCATTCCAGCGACGACCTACGAGGCGTTTCTCGGAATGCCCATCGGATACCACGAGCTCATGCTGCAGGTTCGCAACATCGGGCTCTTGGAAACCGGCATGGTGGAGGCCGTCCCCATCATGCGGCGCTCACACCGTCTTGCGGATGCTGATCCGGACGATTTTCGAATCGCGAGCCCGGCTCAAGCTGCGCAGGTGGCTAGATTCGTATCGAACATATTGACCGGGCTTCTCATGGGCATCGCGGCCGTGTCTTTGCTCGTGGGCGGCATTGGTGTGATGAACATTCAGCTCGTATCGGTTGCCGAACGCACGAAGGAGATCGGCATTCGGTCTGCGATCGGCGCATCACCACGACAGATCCTGATGCAGTTCCTGGCCGAGGCCGTCGTCTTGTCCTTCACCGGCTCGATGGTCGGCGTGGCGCTCGGATGGCTTGCGTCGAGCTTGGTCGCACGGGCGATGGCATGGTCGGGGAACTTGTCGGTGCTCACCATCGCGGGCGCCGCGGCATTCGGTACGAGCGTCGGAGTGGCCTTCGGATATCTTCCGGCCAGGCGTGCGGCGCAGCTCGAGCCCATCGAAGCACTGCGCCATGAGTGAGGTAGAACATGACAAAGCTCTGCAATGGAAATGGCCGGGCAGCGACCGTCTTGGCGCTGCTTGCCGCGCTGCTCGTGCCGGAGGCGGCATCGGCTGAAGTCGTCACGCTTGCCGAGCTAGAGGCAATTGCGCTTCAAAGCCGAGCTCGTTGGGAGGCGATCGAGGCGAGCACCGAACGGGCCGATGCCGAGGTAGATGCCGCGCGCGCCGGCCTCCGGCCGTCTTTTTGGATGAACGTCGGCGCCGTGGCCGCGCCGGGATCGAACATCGAGCGTGTCGAGTCGACGGATGGTCGCGTGGTCAACGTGCGTGCATCGCCGACCGTGGGAGAGCGCACCGCGTTTCGTCCGAACGCGCGATACGAAGGCATTCTCCAACTGCGCGCTCCGCTCTACGATGGTCAGAGTCGCGCTGCCATCGACGCAGCCGAGGCCTACCATGCTGCGGCCCGGGCGAGCTCGACCGCGTCTCGTCAACAGGTGCTGGCGATGGTGCGCGGATCGTATCTCGACTGGTTGGCCGCGTATTTGGATCACGACTACGCGACGGCCGCGTCCGAGCATGCCACCGCCGAGCGGCAGCGCATCGCGGACCGCATCGCCGATGGCGACGTCCCTGCATCCGATCTCGACGCGGGGCGCTATCAAGAGCTTCAGGCCGAGCTGCAAGCTGCCGATGCATGGGCCAGGCTTACCGACGCCCGCCTGGCGATGGAGTCCGCTGCCGGTGTGGAGCTTTCTCCTGATGCACGGCCAGACCTCGCTCTGCTCGACATCGAAGCCGGCGAGACGGATGCCGGCGCGGATTGGGACGCAGAGGCGCTCGAGCGCGAGCAAGACGCCGCCCGCCAGGAGGCCCGCATGCATCGAAAGAGCCGCGCTCCCGTGCTCGCGGTCGTGGGCCAAACGGGCGTCGCCGGCGTCAACGACCAAGTCTTTCCCATGTACCAGCTCGGCGTGAACCTAGCGGTGCCGCTTTGGGACGGCGGACGGGCGGTGGCCATGGCCAACGCCGCCGACGCACGCGCTCTCGAGCTCGGAGCGCACGCACGGGATGCTCGGCTTGCAAGCGACGACGAGCGTGCGCAGGCCTTACTCGATCGGCAGCAGGCCGAGCGCCAGCTCGTTCTCGCAGGCGAGCTCGTGACGGTCGCCGAGCGGCGTGTCGAGCAAGCCGAGGAGAGCTACGAGCTCGGGGAGGGAAGCGTGGAGGCGGTGGCTTCCGCTCGAACGGACCTTCGCCAAGCCCAAATGCAGCACGTACAGATTCAGGTCATCCGGGCCGATGCGATACTTCGTCTGAAGGGCGAAGAACTCTCAATGACGCCAAACGTACTCGAGCAATAACCAATGCTCCGGATTCGGAGCCCGGGCGAGGGTCGACGCCCTCAGATCGAGAAAGGCCCGAAGATCGTAACGGAACACGAGGGTATGCTTCTGACTGTGTACGAAAGAAGCATCCACGTAGGCCCACAGCATTTGCCGCAAGCGATGGTTGTCAGAGACGTCCTCGAAGTCGTAGCGCACGCGAAAGCGGATGCGCAGCACGTCGACCGGACGGGTGACGAGGCTGGCCGTGGCCGCGACGTCATGCTGGAGCGGCTTCGCGTTCCTCGAGCCTGCCAACAGACGATGCTGAAGCTGCGCGGATAGGGTGACCGGGCGAATCGAGACATAAGCGAGCTGCGTCGAGACGACCAAACGCTCTTGCGCGCCATGCTGGTGCTCCACCCACAGCGCCCACGACCACGACGTATTGAGCTTCCAGTCGGCACGACCCAGAAGCGCGGTGCCAAGGGCTCTCGAAGAGAGCCGGCGCCAGCAATCGGCTAGTGCGCGGACGGTCACACGGGGGCCGAGCTCGGCGGTCGCGACCAGGCGAAGCCCCGCCTCGTCGCGGGCCCGCAGCCCATCGAGCTCGTCCGGTGCGGAGATGGGGCGGGCATAGGGGTTGGCGTAGCGAGAGCCGTAATACCGAACCGATACGTCCACCGTGGCTTCGGGCAACGTCGACACGTTGCGAAACAGCACCCCGAAGCCTCCTCCATCGCCTTGGTTGTCGAAGCTGCGAGCCACTTCCAGAAACAAGTCCTGTGAGCCGAACCCGAACGCCGCGTCGACACCCACGGCGCCGAACGCACCGCCAAACGGCTTGCGCGCGGTCTCTTGGAAGCCGATTGCGGCGCCCCGGACGAGCGACCGCGGCGCGGCACCGTACCCGGTGACACCGAGATGCCGCCGCGCGCTCCAGAAGTAGCTCAGATGACCGCCTCCGAGCGCCTCTACGTACATGAAAGGGAGGGTGGCAAATCGCGCCGCAGGCGCAGGCTCCGTCAAAGGACCCGAGTGCACGTAAACGGGGGGTACGCCGCAGCCCACGTCTTGGTCTCTCCGGGGATCGTCACAGTCGGCCACGACCACGATTTCGGTCTGCAAGAGCCGGTGGGCTTGATACGAGCCCCAAGCGTGGCCTTGAACCCAACCGTCGCCGAGGCGTCGCTCGAGCCCCACCGCGACGCCTGTCAGCCGATTGGTCCACGCGTAATCCGGCGTAACGTGGATGACCCGCAGGCTCGGGCATGGCGACTGCGCCAGCTCTCCTGCGGCCCGCTTGCAGGCGCGTGTGAGCCCACCGCCTCTTCGGAGCTCGTAGTCTCCGAAGAAGCCGTTGGGTGTCGCTTGGTTCGTCACGTCGAAGGTCAGGCGTTGGCCGAAACCGATCCGGTAGGTCCCTCCGATGATTTCCCAAGAAGGGCCGTTCCAGTGAAGGTACAGCTTCGGAACTTCGAAGCGCGTCCGCTCGGGCCCCGCCACGAGCGCGTTCCGGCTTGCGTCCCATCGAACGCGATGCAGACGATTTCGCGTGAGCGTCGCCGCCGCTCCGACATCGAGCTTGCCGAGGGCCCGAACGCGCGCCTGTATTGCGAGCGGGGGCGGCAGCCGGTCTTGGCGACCGCTCCAGCGTCCCTGCGTGCGGATGAAGGCGTTAGGATGTGCTCGGGGTGGTTCGAGTGGATCGATGAGGATGAATGCCGCGAGCGGAGTTGCACGCTCGGGCGCCAGGACGCCCGCCTCGACGAGATCTCGAAGGTCGTGGATTGCCCCCGCTTGCTTGCGATAGTCGATGATGCGATCGACGTCTGCGTAGTCGAGGTTCGGAAGCAGATAGAGCCGTGCCCGGTCCGCACGGTTGATTTCGACCCGTGTCTGGTGAAGGAACAGCAGGGCGTCGAAGGAAGCCTCCGAGATCTGTCCCGTTGCCAACAAGTCGTACAGATCGTCCTCGTTTTCGATGTCGATGTAGACCTCGTAGGGCAGCGCCGCCGCCGTGCTCGACCCGAGCGCCAAGAGGCACATCGAAGCGAACACCCGTGTCAGGGACACGGGGGGTTCGCCGAGCCAGGCGTTCCCAGATCTCCGTCACCGTATGGATTCACGGCCTGGCACACGCGACCGAGCTCGTCGATCTGCGTTGCGATGCCAGGCTCGGAACGCTCGTAGGCGATGCTGTCGAGCACCTGGTCTCCTAGCTGAAGCGAAATCGTCTCATCGCTGTTGTTGAGTGAGAGCGAGAGCTCGCCATCCACGGTGTCGATGCCGCCATTGGTCAGGGGATCGGCGCTTCGCGCCAAGAGCAGGTGCGTGCCCGCGGCCATGCGGAGACAGAGATCGCTCTCGAGCTGGGAGGTACCCCCCGCGCGATCGGATAGGGCGAGGCCGTTTAGGTCGACATCGGCGTCGAGCCGAACCTCGACCCACTCGCCTTCTCGATTGCCCACCGTCGAAGGATTGGCCATCCACTCGGTGATGACCGCTTGCCCAGGCGCCGGGCTCAGCACCGCCCGCGGCACGCCCTCATCGAAACACTCGCCGGGCCCGAGCGTGAGCGGGCACGGCCGATTCTCCTCGCCCGGTGTTCCGAAGTTGCCGTCGGCGTACTCGTCGGTCGAGCGCGCCAAGCAGACCTCTTCGCTCTGATCGACCTGCCAAGCAAAGCCCTCAGTCGTCGACTCGTAGTCGATTTGCTGGAGGATCGAGCCCCCGCTGCCCACCACGATGCTCCGAGCTCCCGAGTTGCCCAAGCTGAAGGGCAGCTCCGCGTCGACGCGGGGAGCCGCCGCCGGGCTCCCCCCGAAGACGACCCTAGTCCCTGCGTCGACGGGGAAGCACTCCTGTGCGTCCACCACGGTGTTCATCGCATCTCGGGACGAACCCAGTTGAAAACCGTTGAGGTCGGCGTCCGTGTCGAACGTCACCTCGACCCACTCGAAGTCCGAATCGGGTCCTACCGGATTGGCCATCCACTCCGTGATGCGGAGCTCGCCCCGGGCCGGTCGCCTGACGGCTCGAAGGGATTCGCCCAACCGACAGAACCCCTCGGTGGGTGGCGCCGCGCAATCACTGTTGACGCTCCCCGGCGTTCCGAAGTTGCCGGGCGTGACCTCGGCGGTTCCTTCGGGCGCCGCACACCAATTTGCCGGATCGTCGTTCAGCTCGTGATCGGGCGCGAGCCGCCCGTCGAGCTCGCTGGCGCGTCCGTCAGCGGTCTCGGAGTAGAAGACTTCATCGAGCAGGCGTTCACCGCACCACAACGAGACGACCCCGTCCGTGTTGCGTAGGCTTCCGAGCGAAGCGCCGTAGGCATAGTCGAGGTAGCCGGGCATGAATTCAGCATCGGCATTTCCCACCACGAAGTAGTCGCCGGCATCGATTTCGACCGCGGTCCGGAAACGATGCGTCTTTGGGCTCTGACCGTGGGCGCGGCTTGCCGCCAACGTGACGCCGTCGAGCGGCACTCGCGTCCCGCGGGCGTTGTAGAGCTCGATGTATTCGCCATCGGCATCCGCGCCATCGGGATTGGCGTGTACCTCCGTGATGACCAGATCTCCCGGAAAGACGTCATCACACGAGATTTCAGTTTCGACTGCTTCGCGTCCGCAGGCCACGAGAGCCAACGACGAGCACACGAGCCAGTGCGCTCCATTCCACACACGCGCCATTTCGACCTCCCGCTGCTGTGATTGCGGCGGTTATCGGCCGGGCTTCGAGTCGGTTTCTTCCTCGGGCCAGGGCAAGGAGGGAAATCTGGCCTGACCGAGCTGGGTGACCACGATCTGGAGTGTCCGATAATCTTTCTTTTCGTAGCGCTCGACGAAGCCACGCACGGTGACCGGCTCTCCCGCGTAGCGCGCCATGCCGCTCTCCTGAAAGAGCGCCCGGTCCCGGAAGATGATCGGAAACCGACTGCGGTTCGGGCCGCTCAACGTGACGCGGACCAAGCCCTTGAAAGTCTTGATCTGCCCGATCGTACCGAAGACGGTCACTTCCTGTCCGAGCTTTTCTTCGAGGCGTTCCTCTGCATCCCAATGGCTCAGGTGCACGTAGTCGTCGCGCGCGTTGGCTTCGTGCTCGAAAGCCCGGATGAATTCCGCGCGCGCGTTCCACCATGCCTTGCGCTCGTCGTAGTCCCCATACCCCTTGGCGTCGGGGCTCCAGATGCCGCGTTGCGCTTCACGCGCCTCCGCTTCGGCATGGGTCAACTGATTGTGGAATCGGTGCGAGTAACCATACTTCGTGAAGTAGGGGCTCATGCCCGATCTCACACACTCGACGTTGTAGCTGGTCCATCGCCCGTTCTTCTTGGCAAAGACGTAGGCGAGCATCCGTCCGTACTGACCACGCATCTTTTTCGGGTCGTCGCGCTCGAGCCGCACGACGTCTACGCCTTCGAAGAAGGCCTCGGCGAATGCAGTCGCCCGGTCTCCCATGGGGGTTTCCGCTTTCTGCGGACGTATGGCGTTCCCGCGCTTCTTTTCGAGATACGCGGCGTAATCGCGTTCGGCCGCCGCCCGGTTGGCTTTGCTGCGCAGCTTTTCTTCGGTGTCTATCGATAGCAGACGGATGGAGCCCTCCACGCCCTCGACCCGAATCGTGTCCCCATCGACTACCGGCTCTTCCGCCAAACGAAACTCCCCGATGAGCAACCCTTCGCGATCGGGCCGTTCGGGAGCCTTCGGGGATTCGGCCGCGCGATCTCGTAGCGGCGCCTCGACGGCGCTCGGCTCCGTCAGCACTACGGGCGTCTCGGCGATTGCACCTCGATCGCAGCCGGCCGCCAGGCCCAGCCACAGTAGCGCAAACCCCACACCGCCCCACGCGCGCATCGACTTCAACGGTAGAGCATCGCGCGGAGCCTGGCTACTCTTCGGCGTCTCCCTCGTCGATCCCGGCGAGCCGCCGGGCCAAGCGCTTCTTGAAGTCGAGCGCCATTTGGCGGCCGATCTGGATGCGTTGCGCCTGAGGCGAGCCGGCGCCGTGCAACGACTCGGTGAGATACCCAACGGCGTTTCGGCCCATGGTCATGTTCTCGATGAGACGAAGAATCCGAATGCGAGCCTCGGTGGGAACGTCCGCGCGGCCTTTGAGGTACTTGCTCAAAAGAGCGCCGAGCTCGGGGTGTTTCAGCTCTTTTTCGGAGGGAGCGGTGCTCACCAGGCCACCCGCCAGATCCTGTGCAAGCCGCCCCATCTCGAATGGCATCTTCGTGACGTGGTGCTTGCACACGTTGGCGAGCATGTCGTCATTCAAGTAGCAGCCGGACTTCGTGGGGCGCGCCTGATGCGAGGAGGCAATGCCCGCCGCGTACATCGTTTCGTTCAGATGCGTCATCTGCACGAGCTTGTCCTTGATGTGAGAGGCTTTGTCGACGCCATTGTGCTCCGCAGCCTGCGCAGCCGCTCCAATCAGCACGTCTCCCACGCCCGTTTTGCAGACGTAGCTTCGTCGGTGATAGCAGGTGAAGCGCTCCACCAGCATGGCGGCGAACTCGTACTCTCCGTCCATGAAGACGTGACTCCACGGAACGAAGACTTCGTCGAGCACGACCATCGCCTCTTGTCCGGAATAGTCGGCATTGCCCACGTCGATCGAGCCGCCCTCCATGCTGCGTGTGTCACACGACTGACGCCCGTAGATGTAGGTGATGCCGGGCGCATCGACGGGGAATGCAGCCACCACGGCATAGTCCTCGTCGGCGGGCCCGAGCCGCATGGTGGGCATCGCGATGATCCAGTGCGAGTTGATGCAACCGGTCTGGTGGGCCTTGGCGCCGGTCAACCAAATGCCGTCCTCGTTTCTCTTGGTGACGTGGACGAATAGGTCGGGATCATCTTGTTCGTGGGGTGCTTTGCTTCGGTCGCCTTTCACGTCGGTCATGGCGCCACCCACGACGTAGTTGCGTTCCTGCATGGCGGACAAAAACGCCTTGAGACGCTCGTGGTAGGCAGTTCCGTGCTTTTCGTCGATCTCGTAGGTCACGGAATGGAGGGCGTTGAATGCATCCATCCCGACGCATCGTTGAAAGCAAGTGCCCGTGTTCTGCCCGAGCCGCCGTTGCATCATGTTCTGTGCGACCAAGTCCTCCGCGCTCTGCGCGATGTGAAGAAATCGGTTCACACGCTCGTTGGTGAGCGGAGATCGAGCGGTGGCAATTTCGGGCTCGCGAACGGCCAGGTCATAGGTCTCCGCGACGGCGTTGATCGAAGGACGGATCATCGGGTGATCGACCGGCTCCTCCACGAGCTCGCCAAACAGAAAGACCTTCAGCTTTCTGCCACGAAGGCTCCGAATGTAGTCGTCCCCAGTTTCGATTCGCGCGGGCGTGCTGCCATTGCCAAGGGGCATGGTTCCTCCAGAAACCATCACCTTACCATGCTCTTCAAAGAGGCGCTGCGACGAGCTCGCGCTGCGGGTCCTCGGCAAAAAAACGGCCCTTGTCGTCACGAGCGACCCTCGCGAGCGCGACTTCCGGATCGTGGGTGAAGAAGAGGCGCCCTCGCTGTTCGTGGAGTCGTGTGAGCAAGTCGTTCTTCTCGTCGATGAGGCGTTCTGGATATCGGTCGTAGCCCATCGTGATGGGAAGGTGCACCCAGGCGCGGCCGGGAATCAGATCCGCCGCGTACACCACGGGGCCATCGTCGCTCGGAATCTCCGTCAGCATGAGGCCCGGCGTGTGTCCCTCCGAAGACCAAAGCTTGTAATCGCTACCGAGGGCGCTCGAGCGATGACCCTTCACGACTTCGAGACGGCCGCTTTCCTCGAGCAACGCGGGAAGCTCCGGAATGAACGACTTCCGGTCTCTCGGGTGGGGATGCTGCGCGCGCTGCCACGCATCCCAGCTCACTACGAACGTGGCGTTGTCGAAGAGCAGGCGCATCGGCTCTTCCGGGTGGTAAGCGCTCAGCAATCCTCCGGCGTGATCGAAGTGTAGATGGGAAAGGACCACGCAATCGACGTCGGCATCGGAGAAGCCGGCGCGTTGCAGGTTGTCGAGCAAGACGTGCCGCTCTTCTTGGACGCCGAACCGATCTCGTAGCTGAGGAGGGAAGAACGCTCCGATTCCGGTTTCGAATAGAATTTTTCGTTCGCCGTCTTCGACGAGAAGGGCCCGGCAGGCCAACGGGATTCGGTTCAGCTCGTCGGGCTCGATCCACTGACGCCAGAGCGCGCGCGGCGCGTTCCCGAACATCGCACCTCCGTCCAGGCGCTGGGAATTCCCCAGGACCGACCACGCACGACGTATACCCATGACCCGAGCCTACCAGGGGATGGCAGCGGTTTGAAGTCAGCGCCTGACTACGTACACGTTGGTGCTCGCGTGGCGAACCACCCGCTCGGCCACGCTTCCGATGAGCCAGCGTTCCATCCCGCCCCGTCCGTGGGACCCCACGACAATCAAGTCGATGTCGTGCTTTTCGGCATAATCGCAAATGGCCCTCGCCGCTGCGTGATCCTCCACGATCGCGAGGTCGACGTCGACGCCGGACAAGTGTTCGTCGCGCAGCTTGGCTAGCTCGGCCTGGTTGGCTTCTTTGTCGTCGGTCGGCGCCGGCTCGAGCACCGCTTGCGGTGGGATGAATGCTTGCGGGTC
Source organism: Polyangiales bacterium (assembly GCA_035466435.1). Taxonomy (GTDB): domain Bacteria; phylum Myxococcota_A; class Polyangia; order Polyangiales; family Houyiibacteriaceae; genus SG8-38. The sequence goes on from DATIUW010000145.1 coordinate 24,211, forward strand.
CATGATGTGGATTAGAGTGACCTTGCTGCCGTTGGCTCGGGCGTACTCGCCTACCTCCCGAAGCGCGAGCTTGGACTGCGGCGAGAAATCGATGCACGCGAGAATGTGCTTTGCGGCCATGATGGAAAGCTATCATCTTTCGCGAATGCTCGGGATGCGGAGAGCCAGCCCAGTGGTCGTCGCCGCGGGGCTCAGCTTCGCGGTGCTCGTGTCCGGCTGTGACGAGTCACGTCGGAGCCGAAGGACCACCCCGGCGACGCCGAGCTCGGAAGCGGCTCCGAGCTCGCCTCGGCTTTCGAGGCCTGAGATTGCTTGCCGGCTGCATTCGTGCGCGCCGCCACGGTATTGCAATCAAAGCACGGGCCTTTGCGAGCTGCTCCCCTGCGGAAGGGATGCCGACTGCCCTTACGGATACGCGTGCGACCACTCGCGACACGTCTGCAAGTAGCCCCACCTTCGATGTAAGCGCTGCAAACATGGGTCTCGAGCGCCAAGTAAGCAGCGCTAACACGTGGATCCGAATGTAAGCGGCACTAACATATGAATGTCAGCACCGCTCACATCGGCGCCTGCAAGAAAGTAAGCGTTGATAACATGCGCTGCTACGCTCGGGGCATGTTTGCCGAGGAGAAGCCCTACCACCACGGAAATCTTCGAGATGCCTTACTCGACGCGGCGTTCCGGCGGGTCGATGCGGACGGCGTCGATGCTCTCAACATCAGGGAGCTTGCACGTGAGCTCGGGGTCTCCTCTGCCGCGCCGTTCCGGCATTTTGCCGACAAGAAGGTCCTGCTCGCAGCAATTGCCGAGCGAGCAGCGGACCAACTCGGCCGCGTGCTCGACGAGGCCGGCGAGCGCAACGACGACGCGTTGACGCAGTTTCGTGCAATGACGGTGGCCTATGTTCGCTTTGCCGCCGAGCACCCCGCTCTCTTTAGATTGATTCACTCAGGTGAATCGGTCTCCTGTCGATTCTTGGGCGAGGTCAACGATGAGCGCAGAACGAAGTTGATCGCGCTCATCATCGAAGGCCAAAACGCAGGCTTGATTCCCGAGGCCGACCCGGAGCTCATCGCGCTCACCAGCGAAGCACTCACGTACGGGCTGGCGCGCATGATCGTCGACCGGCACCCCCGAGTCCGCGACCTGTCCTCCGAAGACGCGCGCAAGCTCGCCCTCGCCACCACCCAACTCCTCCAATCCGGGATCGGCCTCTCCTAGGGGACAGGCCAGCCCCTCAAAACCCCATGCATTTTGGATGGTTGCGACCCATACCGCGGAAATCCGGTCCGCGCCTAGTCGTCGCCGTCTATTTCATGACCGCTCGAGATAGCTCTGGCTCTCGAGCAGCGAACGTGTCCCCAGCGGCTTCCCAGGTTGCGATTTCGTAGTCGTTCGGGTGAAACGTTCGCGTGCGAAGCACGTACTCAGTCGCGAACCCCGGATAAAGCGATCGGTTCACGCCGTCGGGCGAGAGATACCAGCTCTTGCAGCCGCTCCAGACCATGCGCTTCATGCGCTTTTGGATTCTCTCGTTGTAGCGGTCCATCACGTCCTGTCGCACGTCCAGGTACTTGAGGTTCTCCGCCTCGAGCTTTCGGATCGCCTGCAGCGCATGCGCGATCTGGGCTTCGGTGTAGACCAAAACCGAAGTGTGCCCAGGGCCCGTATTCGGCCCCATCATGATGAACCAGTTGGGAAAGCCTGCGACGGTCATTCCTTTGTAGGCCATCGCGCCCCGAGCCCATGTCTCGTCGAGCGTGCGACCGCCACGCCCGATGATGGGAAACGGCGCCGATGCAAGGCCGAGCTTGTAGCCGGTGGCCAACACGATGGCGTCGGCTTCGTGCAGCGTGCCGTCTTTCGTGCGTACACCGGTCCGCTCGATCCGTTCGATCGGATTGGTGACCAGCTCCACGTTTTCACGCTCGAAGGTCGCCCAATAATCGTCGGAAACGAGCACCCGCTTGCAACCGAACTGAAAATCCGGCGTGAGCCTCGCACGCAACTCCGGGTCTTGCACCTGCCGACGGAGGTTCCGCATCGAAAGCCACACGCCGATTTTCGACAGGGTCTTCGAGTTGACGAACACGATCGGTCCGCGGAGCTCGCTCAGCCAGTACTTGAAGAGTCGGCTCAGCCGCAACAGCAAAGGAAACCGGCTCAAGAGCTTGCGTAGCCATGCGGGATAGAACCGGTCGTACTTCGCGACGACCCATGCCGGAGTCCGTTGAAAGACCGTGAGCAGGGCGACGATGGGCGCAATGCTCGGCACCACCTGAACCGCGCTCGCTCCGGTACCGATCACCGACACTCGCTTGCCCGTCAAATCGACGTCGTGATTCCACCGCGCCGTGTGGAACATATCGCCTTGGAACTCGTCGAGGCCCTCGAGGTCCGGATATTGCGGGTCCACGAGCCCGCCGACACCCGAAAGCACGACCCGCGCTTCGAAGGTATCACCTGCGCCCGTCGTGAGCGTCCAAGCGCCGGCCGCCTCGTCGAACCGCGCCTCGACGATCTCGGTGTCGAGCCGCAGCTTGTCGCGAAGCTTCCATTTGTCGACGAGGTCCAGAAGATATTGCTGGATCTCCCCCGAGGTCGCGTAGCGCTGGGTCCAGTTGGGGTTCGGCTCGAAGGAGAGCGAGTAGGCGTGCGAAGGCACGTCGCAGGCTGCACCCGGGTACGTGTTGTCCCGCCAAGTCCCGCCGATTTCGCTGGCGCGCTCGAAGATCGTGAACGAGTCGATGCCGGCCTCGAGGAGCCGAATCGCAGCCCCGATTCCGGCGAAGCCAGCGCCGATTATCGCAATCGGAAAGTCCGTCTTGGGTTTCACGATGCGAAGGTTAAGTTGCACCGAGGCTCGCGGCAAAGCGAGCCTCGGTCGTCGATTGCCCTAGCTCGGCCGCTTCGAGCTCACAGAGCGCTCCACTCGCACTCCCCCTCGCCGAAGATGTGTCCTTGCGTTCCGAGCTGTGCTCGGACGAAGTCCCACGCGTTGGTGATGGGGAGCGGTCCGCCGGTGAGCTCGTAGTCACCTTGGGGCGGCGAGGGGAAGAGGGTGCCCACGTCGGTCGCTGCTTCGAAATCGGGCTGGCTGAGCACGTCATCGCCGTCGGTGTCCTCGATGTCCCACAACCACTGGGCCAAGCGCATGACATTGCCCTCCTCTTCGGGAAAGCCATTGAAGAAGAGATGGTCGCCGTGCATGGTGATGTCGACGCTAGAGTTGCTGCTCACGTTGACGCCGGGCTCTAGATCTTCGACCGCACAGCTCGTATAGACCGTGGGCACGCCCGCAGCGATGAAAAACTCTTTGGTGGCACCGTCGGATACCCGCGTGATCGTGCCCTCGATGAGGTAGCTCCAACCATTGGCGATCATCGCCTCGACGTCGTCCTCTGCGACCGCGTTGATGTTCACGACACTGCTATCGGGGGCAGGTGTCTGAAAACCGAACTCGGTATACTGTCCCGTCGGAATGCCGTTGAAGGCCGTCAGCTCGGGCGGGGAGCTCGGCAAGCTGGCGAAGTCGGCAACTGCGACCACGTCGCTCGTCTGGGCATTGGCACCGTCGTTTTGACTCATGGCGGTGAGACCGACGACGATGATGTAGCGGCTGTAGTCGATGTCGAAGCCATCCAGAATGCTCTCTGGCTCGGCGCCCGCCTGGAGCCCTTCGGAGATGGTCTCCTCGGCCTCGAGCAAAACCGAAAGATTGCCGTCTCCGCCGTTCGTTCCTCCATCGCTTCCGCAAGCGACCATCGTGGCTGCGGCGAAGATGGTCATGACCTGCTTCAGGTGTCCCTCGTACTCGTTCAACATGTCTCATTCTCCTTCGTTGGGTTTGTGGATCGTCACTCTGGTGAGGTTGGGGTCGACCACGTGAAACTCGGTAGTTGGTTGGCCGTCATCGCGATGATCAGCGCGCTGTAGTCGGGATCGCGCGGGCTGAGGACCACTGCGCCAGACCCGTCGTCGAGCGCGGCGAGACGGCTGAAGCTCACCCGTTGCCACCAGGCATTCGGATCAAACGTCATCGTGAGAGTCACCGGGTCATCGGTGATCTCTTGGCTGGTGCGCGCTCCATTGACGGCGGGTGTGCCAGGGTTCACGACCAAAACGTCGATGTTTGCTTCGAAGGCGTAGCTAGTGGGACACGAGCTCGCGCCTGGGCAACAGGTCGCCGCGTCTTCGATGCAAGTTGCGGTTCCCACGAACTGCGCGGAGTGGCCCCTGGGCACGTAGCTCGTGCTTTCGGGGACAATCACGGCCGGTCCCTCGGGCACCCCGTCGAGAGCCTCCGGCCGCGGCTTGGTCAACAGCCACACGATGCCGTAATCGAAGAATGCCGTGCGGATCGTGCCCGTCGTGCCAAACAGCGTTCCGACCTCGCGCGGATCGGGGTCGAGCCCATCGAGGGTGAGGCCGTCCAAGCTCTCGAGGATTGCAGCTTCGCATCGACTCGAAAGCGCACTGTTCGTGGCACAGAAGAAGATCGGTCCGAAACCGAGCGTCGCCTGAGAGAGCGTCACTTCCCAGCCGTCGCGGACGAAGGTTTCGGCTTCGGTGCCTCGCACTTCGAAGGGAACCTCGACGAAGGTACCGCCGGTCTGTCCGCAGCCGAGCAGCAGGGTCGATACCAGCCAAAACGAAAGTCGTCGCGTCATAGCTGAAACCCAATCGTGAAGAAGAAAGTTCTGGGCCTACCGGCGCTGATGTGGCGCGCCGGGATTCGGGAACCGACCGACTCGGGATCCCAGTCGGAGACGAAGACGAACTCGTTGCCCGCGTACCGTTTGTCGAAGACGTTGAAGACCTGAAAGCCGAGCTCGAGGAACCACCAGGAAAGCCGGCCGGAAAGATCGAGAAGTGAAAACGGATCGGCCGTTTGGGAGAACGGAAGAGGACGCGCGCCGAGGTACGTGTACCCGAGGCCGACATGACCGTGCAGTGGATACTTCCAGAGGTCTACGAGGTCGTCGCCGGCGCCTATGTCGAGGCGAACCACCCAAGGCGGGATGAATGGAAGCCGGTCGCCCTCGTCGAACGGCGGGGTAGGGTTCTCCACCGTCGCTGGGGGCGGGCCCTCGAGGACGGCGCGCACGTACGTGACCGAGAGCGACCCGACGAGCCACGATATCGGGTTTGCCACCGTATAGAAAACGAAGCCGGTTCGGCTGGTGGGTCCGATGTTTTCGAGACGTCCTTCGCTCGCTTCGAAGAAGACGTCTTCGTTGAGCCAGGTGCGGTAACCCGTCATCGTGAGCTGCAGCTCGTCCTCGGGACCTACCCGAAACCGAACTCCGAAGTCGACCGAGCGCACCTTGTTGAAAGGGGCGATCTCCCCATCGACTAACGTTCGTGCTTGCGGAGAACGAAATCCCTCGCCGTAGGCGCCGATGATGTCCATCCAGTCCGTCGGTTTTCCCGTCAACGCGAAGCGCGGCCCGGCCGCGACCCCTGCCGCGGTCCGGCGAAATCCCGGGATGAAGTTCTCCGGGCGGAACTCGGGCACGAAGTTCCCGAGCTGGTCGTTCACGTCGAAAAACAGCACGTCGGCGCGAACGCCACCCTTGAGATTGAGGTACTTGGTGAAGTCCCAATCGAGATCGACCCACAGGCCGATGTCCGCTTGGACGATGTCTGCATCGATCCGCTCGTCCCAGGTTTGATTGAGGGGCGCTTCGATGAGGTTCTGTTGCTGCGGGTTGATGAAGTCTACACGACCTGAAACACCGATCTCGACGGTGCCTTTGGCAGCTTCGGCGGGCTCGAAGCGTGCCGTGCGATGCCTTGCGTTGCCTCCGACCACGAGGCGGCGATCGCGCTGCTCGATCAGATCCCCTCGGCCCGTCCAATCCGGGTTGACTCGCGAGCGTTCGAGAAACCCCGTGAAGTTTTGCTGGATGCGGAAGTCATGGAGCTGAAGCCAGAGGTCGAAGCTGGTGTTCTTCCGATTCTCTCCTCGGTGTTCGCCGCCTACGCCGAGGATCGCGCCTGCGTTGAACGCATTTTGGGCCTCGGCCGTCGGGTAAGGATAGACGTCGTAAAATCCGACCTCTCCGGCGTCGATGTCGTCCTGTCGCAAGACACCTGCAGAGTCGTAGCGGGTGCCCCAAAACGACCCGTGCACGCGGAATCGCCAATCCTGGCGGCCGAAGCCAACCTGAAACATGCCCGAGCCGTCGAGGCCCCCGCGGTTCTGACCAAAACCATCGGAGCGGCGGAATTGGAAGGCGCCGAAAGTGTCCGCCGATTTGTCTTTGGGTGCGAAGATGGCGACCTGACGAAAGGTGCGAAACGAGCCGAGCTCGCTCTTGGCGTAGATTCCTCTTTGCTCCACGCCGAGCTCGAGCTCGACCGTACCTGCAACCGCAAAGTCCCCTTGGCGTGGGTCGTACACGCCTTCGATCACACGAAGCTCGCGGACGACCTCCGGCACGATGAATCCGAGATACGTGTAGCCTTGGCCGTGGATGTTCGATGGTTGATTGAGGGGGACCTGACCCATCTTCAGCTCGATGTCTTGCCCGTGCTCCGCATTGAACCCCCGCAAGAAGATGAAGCCCGCGGCTGCGTCCCCCTCGACGTTCGCGACGTATAGACCTGGCGCGCGTTGTAGGAGATCGTTTGCCGAGCTTGCCGGCGCAGCCCCCAACACCGCGCGATCGATGGTGAAGTCACTTGCGCCACGATCCTGCGCCCGCAGCTTTTCGGGATCGACCTCCGCTACGGCTTCGAAGCGATCTTCGCGTTTTTTAGGCTCGGCCTCGGTTGCCACGACCGGTGCGGAGGCCTGTGCGGGCTCGTTCGGAGGCAGCGCCCCGGGTTGCACATGCGGCGCTGCTTGAGGCTCGTGACTCTCGCCCTCGTGCGGCAAGTCTGCGATCGGAGGCTCGAAGTGCACGGCCACCCGGATACGGCTCGAAACCGGGGTATCCCCCCGTCGCGCCGGCTCGAAGGTCCAGTGTTTGACCGCTTCGATCGCCTCGGCATCGAAGTCGGCTCCGGCCGAGTGTTCGACCACGATGTCGGTGACCGTGGCATCGGCAGTGACCGTCAGGCGCAGGATGACCGTTGGATGCAGGCCTTCCTCCTCTCGGCCCGGTGGGTAGCGTGGGGGCGGCGAGTCCAGAAGATGTGGCGGGTGGACGGACTCGGGGGCAGTGTCAGTGTCAGTGTCAGTGTCAGCGTCAGCGGGGGGCTCTTGGGCATGGACGGGTGCGATCGGGCAGAGGGGGTTGGTCCCCAGCACGGCGATGATCGCTGCGATGATCTCGACTCTCTTCACTCACTACCTCTGCAACGGGCTGGTTTCCACGACGGAACGCCCGGGCGCGAGCATGCGCCGGGGAACCCTCGCGTTGCGCCCGCATTTCGCTCAGGCGCGCGCGTCGTGGGCTGCAGTCGCTGCCGCCCACATGGGCTGTCCTAGAGAAGCCTCAAGCAGGTGGTGAGTTCTTGGGCGCGACGCGGAAGCGGCGGGAGTCCTCGTGGAGGCGCTGCCGGACCAGTGTCGTCCAGCCCGGAGCATCGCAAACCGGCGCGAGGCCGACCTGCGCCTGGGGGACCGCCGCGGCCGTCTGACGGCGATCGGACCAAAGCGCGCAATGGCCGTGCGTCTCGTCCGAGCCTGGATCCGCGTGCCCCTCAATCGCGTGCGAGGTGACGTCGGCGCGTGCAAGAGAGCCGTGGCCGTGGCTCTGTTCGCCGTGGACCAGCTCTCCGTGCTCCGCACAGCGCCCATGCTGCACCAAGAGCATGTGGCCCGCGCTAGAGCCCTGTAGGAACAGAGCGAGCAGCGCTGCGACAATGCAACATCGCCGAATCATTGATGATCCTGCAAGATGACGGCCGGTTCGCAGCATGATTGAAACCCGAGTATGGCCGATTCCGCGGCCGCATCAACCCATGACCGGGCGGGCTCTGGAGCGGCTGACCCAAGCGGGCTACACCTTTCGCTCCGGCTCCACGCTAGGATCTAAGGGGCCGGGGCCCGCCGTCCGATGTCGCGACACGATCCCACCGAGGTAACACGGCGCCATGTTTTCGCGCAGAAGGGCCTCTCCGAAAAGCAGGAGGAGGCACGCATCGTCGTGCTCGCGGGCAAGCTCGCAGGGGACAAGTACGCGATTCACGACCAGCTCACCTTGGGACGCGGCGACCAGGCCGACGTGAAGCTGGACGATACGCTCGTGTCACGAATGCACGCGCGGATCTTCACGCACGAAAACGGCTCCTACGTCATCGAGGATCTGGACAGCCGCAACGGCACGGTCGTCAACGGCATGGCGATTACGAAACACATTCTGACCTACGGAGACCGAATTCAGATCGGAAGCAGCCTCTTGTTGTTCGCTCACCACGATCCGATGGAGGAGCAAGTTGCGCAGCGACGCAAGCTCGAGGCGATCGGACGACTCGGCACCGGTGTGGCACACGACTTCAACAACCTGCTCGGCGCGGTGAGGTCGAGCATCGATTTTCTCAATGCGTTGCCGCCGGAGACTAGGGTAGGCGAGCCTGATGTCCGCGAAGCCTTCAACGACATTCGTGCGGCCGCCTCCGCCGCCACCGAGATGACCAGCCGGTTGCTCGGTTTCGCGCGAGAGGTGAGGCGCAGCCACTCGGAAGTGGATCTTTCGGAGCTCTGTCACGAAGTCGTGCAGCTCGCGCGCCATACCTTCCACCGCAGCATCCGCATCGAGGCACGCATCGACCGCGGCCTCAAAGTGACCGGCGACCGCGGGCAACTCCACCAGCTCTTGATGAACCTCATGATCAACGCCCGTGACGCGATGCCCAACGGGGGCAAGCTCAAGCTTCAGGCAACGAAGGCCGATCCCCGCGACATCGAAAAGGCGCCCCTCAACCCGCTCGTCGCGCACGCCTTGATCACCATCGAGGACACCGGCATCGGCATGGATGACGCCACGCGCGAGCGCGCGTTCGATCCGTTTTTCACGACCAAGGCGGACCAAGTGGGGGCAGGCTTGGGGCTTGCGGCCGTCTACGAGATCGCCAAATCCCACAACGGACACATCACGGTGCACAGCGCGCCCAATCGAGGAAGCGAGTTTCAGGTGGTCTTTCCGCTGACCACCGAGCGTCCCATGGTTCCGACCGAGCCGAGCTTGCCTGCGATTCAGCTTCCGCGAACGCAGTTGTTGATCCTGCTCGTGGACGACGAAGACGTGGTGCGCCGAAGCGCCGGTCGCGTCGTCCGCCAAAGCGGTCATCGGGTGATCTTCGCCCGCAGCGGGAGCGAAGCGATCCGGATCTACACCGAGACGCAACCGCGTCCGGACCTCGTCCTGATGGACCTCAACATGCCCGGCATGACGGGCGACCAAGCCTTCGAGGAGCTTCGGGCCCTCGATCCCCAAGCGCCTGTCGTTTTCGTCTCCGGCTACTGGGACACGGAGCTCGAGCGCAAGCTTCGGTCGATGGGAGCGCTCGGATTCGTTCAAAAGCCCTACGAAGCTGCTACCCTCCGGGACGCCATCGTGCAGGCGATGACGTCCCAAGCTTCATGATCAAGTACATCGGCTCCAAGCGCGTGTTGGTGCCGCACATCGTGCGGGGCGTGGCTGCGTTTCCGGAATCTCAGCGCGTGCTCGATCTGTTCTCGGGCACATCCCGGGTCGCGCGCGGCCTCAAGGCCGCAGGACGGTTCGTGATCGCCAATGACCATCTGGCCTATGCCGCCACGCTAGCGCGCTGCTACGTGCAAGCCGATGCCAATCGCTGGCTCGGCGAAGCAAAACGGCTAGTCGCCGAGCTGTCCGAGGTGTCCCCGAGGCCCGGTTACTTCACCAAGGCATTTTGCGAGGACGCCCGATACTTCCAGCCGAAGAACGGCGCTCGCATCGACGCGATCCGCGAGGAAATCGGCCGTAGAGCATTGCCTTCGGAGCTCGAGGCCATCGCGCTCGTCTCGTTGATGGAGGCCGCCGATCGTGTCGACTCCACGACCGGCGTGCAGATGGCCTATCTGAAAAAGTGGGCTGCGCGCGCGTTCAACGATCTCGAGCTTCGGGTGCCCGAGATCGCGTCCGGTCCCGGACTTGCCCTTCAGCTCGATGCGGTGGAAGCTGCTTCACGAGCCGAGGTCGACGTCGCCTACATCGACCCGCCCTACAATCAGCACAGCTACATGGGGAACTACCACGTTTGGGAGACGCTCGTTCGTTGGGATCGCCCCGAGACATACGGGGTCGCCAACAAGCGCGTCGAGTGCAAAGAGTACAAGAGTGACTTCAACTCCAAACGCCGAATCGGACAGAGCCTGCGGGCCGTTCTCGAGGCGGTACGTTGCAGCAACCTCTTGGTTTCCTTCAACAACGAGGGTTACGTGGATCGCGAGGAGATGGTGGGGCTTCTCTCCGCCAAGGGGCACGTCGGCGTGGTGTCGATCGATTTCAAGCGCTACGTCGGCGCCCAGATTGGAATCCACAATCCCCTCGGCGAGAAGGTCGGGCGCGTGAGCCATTTGCGAAACAAGGAGTATCTGTTCGTCGTCAGCGAGCGACGGGAGACGGTCGATGAGGTGGTTGCCGCCATCGAATCGAGCATCGCGAGCGCTGCGCTTGCATCGAGGTCCGGCAGGGGCAAAAGGGAGCTTCATGACTCTGAACGACGTGTTGAACGATGAGGCCCAACGGGCCTCGATCATCGAGGACGTTTGCCGGCTCGTAGACGACGAAGTCGCAAAGCAGCGAGGCCTCAGCGGGGTCGCGGTGAAGACGGGCTACAAGCTGGTGCAGGGTGTGAAGCCCGGATTCGTGCGGAACGTGGTGCAAACGCTGCTACCGGAGTTTGCTGCGGCGCTCGAGCCCATTCGGGAGAGAGCGGCTTCGCAAGGACAGTCGGTGAGCAGCTACTTCGACGAGCACCAGACCGAGGTTGCCGAGGCGCTGCTGTCGGTGACCGATACCCGCGCGCAAAAGTCTGAGCACGGCTCGGTCAAAGGCGCCTACCAAAGGCTTCGAGGCTCCGCTCGAAAGAACGTCGAGAGCGCCGTGCCCCACTTGGGTCTCATCATCGAGAAGTACACCTAGGCGACGCCGCGGGGCGGGCATGCGGTATTTCGAAGACATCCAGGTCGGCGACGCCAAGGAGTCGGACCATCCCTACGAGCTGACCGCCGACGAGATCGTCGAGTTCTGCGAGAAGTGGGATCCGCTGCCTTTTCACGTCGATCCGCAGGCGGCGGCCGCCACGCCCGTTGGAAAGCTCTTCACCTCGGCGGTGCATAGCGTCGCGATCGCGATCCGGCTCGGGCATCAGCTTCAGCGCGAGCCCACGGCGACCGTCATGGGTCTCGGCTGGGACGAGGTCCGGTTTCACGCGCCGGCCTGTGCCGGTGACCGTCTGCGTTTGCGGGGCGAAATCATCGAGACGAGGCCGTCGGAGAGCAAGCCCCAGCTCGGAATCATCCGGAGCCTACTCACTCTGACCAATCAACGAGGCGAACCGGTGATCAGCTTCAAAGCGGCCGCACTGGTTCAGCGACGGTCCCCGGACGTCTAGTGCGGCCCAGCATTTCGACGATGGCCGCCCTCGTGCGGTCTCGGAGGTCGATCACCGCATCGCTCTCGTCGAGCGCGGCGTCCGGATAGAGCGGCTTACCGATTTGGACCGTGACCAGGCGGTCTTTTCGGTTTTTGCTGTCCCCCGTGTCCACGGCATCACGCGACATCAGCGAAAACGTGCCGTTCAAGGCGACGGGCACTACGGGCTTGCCCGACATCACGGCTGCTTGAAACGCCCCGTTCTTGAAGGCCTTGAGCTTTCCATCCGTCGTTCGCGTGCCTTCGGGAAAAACGAGAAGCGGCTTGTCGTCGCGGAGCACCTGCTCGAATGCGGAGATGACTGCCGCAGCAGCGTCCTTGCCTTGGTTCCGGTCGACGGGCACGTGACCTGCCAGCCGGAGGTGCCAACCCAAAAAGGGCACGTTCATGACCGAGCGCTTCGCGGCCCATCGAAAGTCGCGCGGCAACGCCGCGCCGAGCACCAAGATGTCCACCAAGCTCTCGTGATTGCTGGCGTAGACGAAGCCTCCTTCGGGTACGTTTTCTTGGTCCGTCACATCGATGTCGATGCGAAGGCCCTTGGCGGAAGATTCGCTCCATCGTCTGGCCGCCCATGTCGAAGCCGATCCCCCGGTGAGCGGACCTAGCGTGATCGACAGCGTGCCCCATCCGATCGTGCGCACTCCGAACGGGACCCACTGCTGGAGCCAGCGCCCCTTCTGACGCCAGCCCATTTCCTGGCCCTTGCGAAAGATTCCCCATTCGGAGCGTGCCCAGTCGATTGTGCTCTTCAACCCCATCCCGGCCGTGATGTATCATCATGGCGGAAGCCTGAAAAGCGAACCCGGTTCTCAAGCCATCGGACGGACGGGGTCGGGCGGCACGTTCGAAAGGTCCATGTTTTCGGGCAAAGGCCGATACGGATACTCGAAGCCCACGGATTTTGCCCAACGATAAAGCTCGGGTCCGTATGAGGTGAACGGCACGGGCGCCGTTTCGAGTGCGGTCAGCGTGCGCCGGTTGTCGTACACGATGTCCGTCATCATGTAGGGAATGAACACACTGAGCAGCGCGCCCAGCCTCTGCAGACCTCGGGCCCTCGGCATGTTCGCCAGCGCCTCCATCGCGCGTTCGAAGGGGGCCGCGAGCTTGCCGGCAAATCGGGGCATGCGTTTGCCGAGCGCGAGTGAAAACGCTTCGGCGATCTCACCGATGGTGCGCGACTCGTTGCCCGCGCTCAGATGGTACACGTCGCCGGCGAGATCCTCTCGGACATGGAGCTCTGCGATGCTCGCGCCGACCCAATCGGCATTGACGATGTCGAGCCGAGCTTCGGGGGAAAGCGGCAACACGGGCAGATCGGTCAGCACGCAAACCGCCCGCACCATGTCGAACTGGGTCGTTTCCGCAAAGCGCGAGTCGCCGATGACGCTGCTCGGGCGGAGGTACAGACACGGCACGTCCGGCAAGAGCTCGCGGACCATGTGCTCGCAAAGCTTTTTGGTGCGCGTGTAGGGATTGAAGTCCCGCTGACTCCAATCGAGGGGCTCGTCCTCCATCACCACTGCCCCTGGCCGGTCGCCTGCCACGGCAACGGTCGACACTTGGGTGAAACGCCGCAGGGGATGATCTTCCTGAATGGCACGCGCCAGCTTGATGACCGAGAGTGTGCCGCGCACGTTGTGATTGGTACACGCCCGCTCCGAGCGGAAGTTTAGCGCCGCGGCGTTGTGCAAAACCGATTCGGCATTGGAGATCAGCCAGTCACGATCCGCGGTCGATATGCCCAATCCAGGCTCGGTCAGATCGCCGCTGATGAACGCAATCCGGTCGAGTTGTCGGTAGAATTGGTCGGCTTTCATGTGAAGCTGCAACGACTTCCACAGACGCTCGACCCCCGCATCGTAGTCAGGCGCTCGGACCAACAGCGCCAGCTCGTGGTCGGTATTGCGCAAGAGCCAATCCGTGATGTAGGAGCCGATGTAGCCGGTGGCGCCGGTGATGAAAACCGCCATTACCGCTTAGGGTTGTGGGCCTACCCGGGAAGTCAAGAGCTCCACCAAGGCATCGGTTGCATCGACGTGCACCCAGTGGCCGGCATGTTCGACGACGTGCATCGAGACGCGTCGATCACGCGCTGCGATGGTTTCGATTCGCTCTCGATCGGACGCCGACACGGCGTCGGAGCGCCCTCCGACGATCACGTCCAGCGTGCACCGCTCGGGTAGGCTTTCGACGATGTCCCAACAATCGGTCTTTGCGTAGTCCTCTACGAGCTCGCGAATCACGTCGAGATCCGGTCCGAAGACGCGCTCATCGGCTTCCGTTCGCTGCAGATTCATCGCGAGCCACTGTGCGATTGGCTCCGGCTGGCCCGCCTCGACGACTGCATCCACGAATGCATCCGCCGATTTCCAAGTCCGAGGCAGCGCTTCGAGCATTCGAATGACGCCTGCCGTCGCCGTTTCATCGCGGTTCACGCTCGTTGGCGATGGGGAGGAATCCACGATCCACGCCTCGGTTGGTGTCCCGCCTCGGCTCCGAAGCCATTCGAGGACGACCTTGCCGCCAAAGCTGTGGCCGAGCGCCCCTCCGACCGGCAAAGCCAAGGAGCGTTCGAGCGCGGCCACGGCCCCGGCTGCCTCCCGCAGCGTGTGGGGCTCCGGCATACCCAAGGAGTCGCCGTGCTCGGGAAGGTCCACCAACACGGCCCCCCATGCGGGACGGTCCCTCACGAACCGTCGGGCGATTCCGCGCCAGTTGGACCGAGTTCCCAAAATCCCATGCAAAAACAACATGTAAGCGGCCGGATCGGCCGACTTGGCGGTGACGAGGCTGTGGGCGAGCACCCTATCTCTTACCACACCGACGCGCGCCGATCATCGCACCGGCGCTGGGGCAGGTACCGAGGGCACCAGCCGCACGAGCGCCTTCTCCAGCCGGAAAATCGCGCTATCCGTCATGGGCCGGCGCGCCGGCCGTGCCGCCTCGCCATCCAACCGGTCCAGGTAGTTCTGAATCTTTCGCCGCGCCTCGTGCACGCGCCATGCGATGGTTCCTTCGGTGGTCTCGAGCACGATGGCGGCTTCCCGGTAGCTCAACCCTTGCAGGGCCGTTAGAACCACGGTCGTCTGTAGGAGCGGGGAAAGCCGATCGAACGCCTCGAGGAGGGCACGGTACCGATCGCGCAGCTGAACCGCGCGCTCCGGGTCTCCGTGGGAGTCGACCTCCACGGCCGCGATGAGACGCGGATCGTCGAGCGGCACCGTGCGCCTGCGCCGGCTGTCGCGTTTGGCATTCAGTGCTCGGTGCAGGGCGATGCGGTAGATCCAGGTGAAGAACTCGCTCCGCCCTTCGAACTCGTGCAACTTGGCGTAGGCCTTCAGAAATGCATCCTGCGTGATGTCGTCCGCATCGCTGGCTTGCCCGGTCAGATGCAAAGCCAGCGCGTAGACACGGGGCCGGTATTTGCGAACCAGCTCGTTGAAGGCTTCGCTGTCTCCGGCCTTGGCGCGGGAAACCAGCACGGCGGCTTCCGCCCCCCGCCGCTGCGCCTCGGATGCTTGGGATTCGACGCTCAATGGGCCCCCGTCCGTTCAGGACCCCTAAAGGTTACTCACTTTCGAAGGCCACCCCCAAATCCGTGGGTTGAAAGGCCCAAACCAAGCTGTTACATGCAACCGGCCTGATCTCGGAAGCCCTTGGAAATGGTGGGGAAATTCTATTCCGCGGTCGGCCGACACCCATGATCTCCGATTGGTTTTACGGCCTCTTCTCGAATGACCTCGCCATCGATCTCGGCACAGCCACGACCCTGATTTACGTGAAGGGTCGCGGGATCGTGTCCTGCGAGCCCTCCGTGGTCGCCGTCCAGGCCGATCCGCGCGGTGGCAAACGCGTCCTCGCTGTCGGGAAGGAAGCCAAGGAGATGCTCGGGCGCACTCCGGGATCGATTCGTGCGGTGCGTCCGCTGCGCGATGGCGTAATCGCGGACTTCGACATCACCGAGGCGATGCTGCGGTACTTCATCGCGCGCGCACATCACGATCGACGGACCTTGGTCAAGCCGAGGATCATCATCTGTGTCCCCTTCGGGATCACCGAGGTCGAAAAGCGTGCGGTCAAAGAGAGCGCAGAAGGTGCGGGCGCGCGTGAGGTGTTCCTGATCGAAGAGCCCATGGCTGCAGCGATTGGTGCCGGTCTTCCGATCACCGAGCCGAGCGGGAACATGGTCGTCGACATCGGCGGCGGCACGACCGAGGTTGCCGTCATCTCGCTTGCTGGCATCGTCTATTCACAATCGGTTCGAGTCGGTGGCGACAAGATGGACGAAGCGATCATCGCTTACCTCAAGCGCAAGTACAATCTACTGATCGGCGAGCAAACGGCCGAGCGAGTGAAGTGCACGATCGGCAACGCGTATCCTGATGGGGAGGCCGCGTCGATGGAGGTCAAGGGCCGGGACATGGTGGCCGGCGTACCGAAGACCGTCGTAGTGAACGCGGACGAGATCCGTGATGCGCTCACCGAGCCAATCAACGCCATCACCGAAGCCGTCATGATGGCGCTCGAGCGCACGCCGCCGGAGCTGTCCGCGGACATCGTCGACAAGGGCATCGTGCTCACCGGCGGAGGGGCGCTGTTGAAGAATCTCGACGTGCTTTTACGCGAAGAAACCGGCCTTCCGGTGATGGTTTGCGACGATCCCGTATCTGCGGTCGTGCTCGGCTCCGGAAAGGCTCTCGATCACCTGGATTTGCTCCGTGAGGTGACGATCGCATAGCGCGAGGGGCGAGAACGCGGCGATGAACTACTTCCAGACAATTCGAGATGCCGCCATCTTGCTTGCCTTGGTGATCATTCCCGCCGCATTCCTTCGCGCCAATCTCAGGGACCCATCCGAGCTATCGTGGTTGGATCGCGGCTTGCTGCGCGTGAGCGGCCCGGTGCAGTATGCCGGGCAATGGGCCGCCGATGGAGTGACCAGCTTGGTCGAAGACTACGTCTATCTCATCGACGTCAAGCGTGACAACGATCATCTGCGCGCCGAGAACGACCGGTTGCGCCGCGAGTTGCGAACGCTTCGCGCCGATGCGCAACGCGTGTACGAGCTCGAGTCGTTGCTCGGTTTGCGCGAAAGAGTAGCGACCGAGACGCTGACCGCGCGGGTGATCGCCAAGGACATCTCGCCTTCGTTTCGAGTGGTGCGCCTCGCGGTCGATCGCGGCGAGCACGCGGGCTTGCGCGCTGGCATGCCGGTGATCGCAAACGAGGGGCTGGTGGGACAGATTCGACGCGTGTCCGGGGACATCGCAGACGTGCTTCTCACGATCGATCCGGAGAGCCACGTGGACGTGGTCGTCGGCGAGCAACGGGCGCGGGGCCGCCTCGAGGGGCTCGGTGAGCGAGGCCGCTACCGCTGCCTCATCCAGTTCGACCGGCCGAACGACCAGGTTGCCGTGGGTGACGAGGTATTCACCTCTGGGCTCGGGAAGAAGTTTCCTGCTTCGATTCTCATCGGCTACGTCAGCAAGATCGGCGACCAGGAGCTCGGTCTTCACCAAGAAGGGGAGGTTACGCCGTCGGTGGATTTCACCAGGCTGGAGGAGGTGTTGATTCTGACCTCCGGTCCGAAGGAAGCGGCTACCCGCTGAGAATGGGGGGGACGTGCGGGGAGCGAAAGGCAGCGTCATCATCATTTCGGCGGTTTTCGCGGTGCTGCTCCTGCAGTCGGTCTTTGCGCGGCTGCTCGCCCCGTACCCATTTGCTCCCTATCTCGGGCTTCCGTTCGTCTTCGCATTGGGCACCGCTCCGGGGGTCGGTATCCTTCGGGGCGCGGCCAGCGCGTTCGCGATCGGCTACCTCTACGACCTCTTCACCGGCAACCCGCTCGGCATTCACACTTTCGTGTTCGTCATCGGTTTGCTGACGGCTCGGCTCATCGGCTATTTGGTCCCGTTTCGAGGCGTGGTGTTCGAGTTGGTGCTCACCTTCCTGTTGACCCTGCCGCTCGGCGGGCTTCTCGAAACCATTCGCGCCTTCACGCCCGGTGGAATGGCCTGGGACGGTCTCACGCTGACCCTCGCGCTCTTCGGCTCGGCGTTCGCCACCGCGCTGGTGGCGCCCCCTCTCTTTGCGCTGACACGGTGGATCGATCCACAAGCCGAAGGGGTGCCCACGTGATCACGCTCTCCCAACGGCGAGAGGTCGGCGAATTTCGGAAACGCTATCGATGGATGGCGCTTTTCGTGGTTCTGGTGTTCGGAGGAATCATCGTCCGCATTGCCCAGGTGCAGCTCTTTCAGCGCGATCGGTGGTCGGGTATCGCTCAGGAGAACATCACCAAGACGCTCGAGCTCCCGGCGACACGGGGCGTCATTCGCGACGTCCAAGGTCGCGTAGTGGCCTCGAATCGCCCCTCCTATGACGTCTACGCGACACCACGGTTGCTCGACGACGACGATCTCGACCGCATTGCATCGTTGATGGGTCTCGGGGAACGCGACCGCGAAGCGCTCCGCAGGCGCCTTGCCGAGCTTCCGGCGAGCCGCCGCTCGCATCAGATCGAGCTCTTCGACGACATCGAGCGGGATCAGCTCGCGGCCTTGGAGACCCATCTGGCGGAGCTTCCCGGTCTCGACATCGTCACCGTGCCCCTTCGGGACTACCCGTATTCCACTCTCGGAGCGCATCTCATCGGCTACCTGAACGAGGTGAACGAGGAGGACTTGGCGCGTGCCGTCGTCCGTGACGCATATCGTCCTGGAGACCGAATCGGCCGCAACGGCCTCGAGAAGCGCTACGAATCCCTCTTGAGAGGATCGCGGGGTTTTCGCAGGGTGATGGTCGACGCGCGGGGTAGGGCACTCGAGGGTGCGAGACCTAACTCGCTCGACGTTCAGATGCTTCAAAAGCCGGTGCCCGGGCACGACCTGCAGCTCACCCTCGACATGCGTCTCATGGAAGCTTTCGATCGCGCGTTTCGGCCCCATCCTTCGGGTGCTGCCGTCGTGGTGGACATCCACACCGGTGCGATCCGGGCGCTCTATTCGAAGCCCGTGTACGACCCCAACGAGATGAGCAGCGGTTTGACCACGGCGCGTTATGCCGCCCTCACCAACGACCCTTTCCGCCCGCTGATCGACAAGACCATCTACGAAACCTATTTCCCAGGCTCCACGTTCAAGGTCGTGACCGCCTTGGCGGCGCTCGAAGATGATGTGGTGGACCCGATGCAGCGGGTGGAGTGCTTAGGCTCTCTCAAGATCGGGAGACAGAAGTTTCGATGCAACAAGCGCCACGAATGGGTGGATCTGTACGACGCGGTCGTGCAGTCCTGTAACGTGTATTTTTGGGAGCTCGCCGAGGAAGTCGGCATAGAGCGAATCAACCGTTTCGCACGCGCCTTGGGTTTCGCCGAGCGCACCGGCATCGGCGTAAACAGCGAAGCAAGGGGCTTTTTGGCCACTCGCGAGTGGTATGAAAAGAACTACGGGGCATTTCGAATTGGATACACGCTCAACACCGCGATCGGGCAGGGAAACACGAGGGTGACGGTCCTTCAGCTCGCCATGGCATATGCCGCCATCGCGAACGGCGGTACGCTCTACGTCCCACAGGTGCTCCAGAACGTGAAGGCGCCCGATGGCTCTCTTTCGGAGACGTTTCAACCTCGCATCATTCGAGACGTCGGCATTTCCCCGGAGCACCTCGCGCTGATTCGCCGAGCCCTGGTGGACGTGGTCCAGGAGGAGGGGGGCACGGCCTATCGAGCCCGAAACGAGGATGGCGTTCGTCTGGGAGGCAAGACCGGCACGGCACAGGTGGTGAGCCGAAAGGGCCGTGCCGAAGAGTCGACCAGCGCCTGGTATCTCGACCGCTCGCACGGTTGGTTCGCCGGCTTTGCCCCTGCCGAAGACCCCCAAGTGGCGTTCGCCGTCTTGGTCGAGCACGGGGGCTCGGGCGGAAGCAGTGCCGCTCCCATCGCAACCTGGGTCATGCAGCAATACTTGGGTGAGCCGCCGCCCGAGGCGACGGAGTGAGCCATGGTGATCGGTAGGACCCTACGCGACGAGTTCGATTGGCCGCTCTTCATTTCGGTGTCGACCATCGCATTGTTCGGGGTTCTCAACCTCTACAGCGCGACCGATGGTGGGACGACCTCGGATGCGTACGTGCAGCAGCTCTACTGGCTGCTGCTCGGGTTCGGCGTCGCGGGATTGACCGTTGCCGTCGACTATCGGCATTTCGAGCGCTACGGGTGGGTCATCTACGGGGCCTGCATCCTCGCCCTGATCTTGGTGTTCGTGTTGGGCAGGAGCGTGCGCGGCTCGACTCGTTGGATCGCGCTTGGCGGGTTCTCGCTCCAGCCGAGCGAGCTCATGAAGATCGGTCTCATCATCGCGCTGGCCAAGTACCTCCACCACGACACCAAGACGGGCGGCCGCACCCTCGCGGATCTAATCATCCCTGGTTTGATTCTGGCGCTTCCCATGGGGCTGGTGCTCTTACAGCCCGACCTCGGGACGGCCATGATGCTGGCGTTCATCTTTGCGAGCATCATGCTTCTGACCGAGCTCAAGCTGCGTTCGTTGGTGACGTTGATCGTCACTTTCATCGTTGCGGCTCCGATCACCTGGTTCTACTTGTTGAAGGACTATCAAAAGGAGCGGATCACGGCGTTTTGGCATCGCCTCGGTGGGCAACAGTCCGACCTGCTCGACTCGGGGTGGCACGCGCACCAGTCGCTGGTGGCGATTGGAAGCGGCGGACTGAGTGGCAAGGGCTTCACCCAGGGCACCCAGACCCGATTTCGGTTCCTGCCCGATCAACACACCGACTTTCCGTTTCCGGTATGGGCGGAGGAGCACGGATTTCTGGGCGCCTTCTTCTTGATAAGCCTGTATGTGTTTTTGGTGCTTTGGGCCCTCCGGATCGCATCGCAGGCCAAAGATCGATTCGGCGCGGTTGTCGCCGTCGGCGTGGGCGCCATGATCTTCTGGCAGACCGTGATCAATCTAGGAATGGTCTCCGGACTGCTTCCAGTAGTTGGAATGACGCTTCCTTTGTTTTCCTATGGCGGTTCGAGCCTGTTATCGACGATGCTCGGCTTGGGTTTGCTGATGAACGTATCCATGCGGAGGTTTTCACATTGAGTGTGTCCGGACCGGTGATGGTCGGGGTGGTTCAGATGACCTCGACCGACGACGTCGACACCAACATGCGCACCGTGCATGCGCTCGTCGGCGAGGCGGCGGCACGCGGCGCCGAATTGGTGTCGGTGCCCGAGTGTTTTGCGTATCTCGGACCGGAGAAGGGCAAGATCGACGTTGCCGAATCCCTAGACGCAGACGGTCCCATCTTGGAAGGCTGTCGTTCGGCTGCGCGAGATGCAGGCGTCGACGTGGTGTATGGTGGGTTCTGGGAGAAGAGCGAGACGCCCGGCAAGGTTCGCAATGCGTGCGTGTACATGCGAGCGGACGGCTCGATCGCGGCGGTTTACCGGAAAATTCATCTGTTCGACGTCGACCTCGCCGATGGCACGAAGCTACTCGAATCCGAAACGGTCGAGGCTGGCTCGGACGTCGTGGTGGCCGCTGCCCCTTTCGGCACGCTCGGGCTGAGTGTCTGCTACGACCTCCGCTTTCCGGAGCTCTACCGGCGTCTAGTCGACGCAGGCGCGATCGCCCTGGCCATCCCTGCCGCGTTCACGTTGACCACGGGCAAGGACCACTGGCACATCCTTCTCCGGGCGCGAGCCATCGAACAGCAGTGCTACGTCCTCGCGGCAGCGCAAACCGGGCATCACTACGGTCGGCGATGGTCCTACGGGCATGCGTTGATTGCAGACCCCTGGGGTACCGTGATTGCCGAATGCGGCGAGGGTGAAGGCGTCGCGGTCGCTCCCATCGACCCGGCGTACGTCGCCAAAGTGCGCCGCTCCTTACCGAGCTTGGAACACCGGCGCTTTCGCTGAGATTGGCCTCGTCACGTCGACTTGGGAAACCAAGGCAGCAGACGGCTCGTCGTCTTCTGGTAGTCGGTGTACGCAGGATACTTGCGGGCGGAGATCTTCTCGGTCAGGCCGGTCGAGCCCTGGAAGAGCAAAGTCAGCAGGAAGGCGCCGGTGACCGTCCAATTGAGCCACCCCGCGCCCGCCGCGATTGAAAAGACGTAGTACGTCCACCACATCGCCTGCTCGCAGAAGAAATTTGGATGACGGGAGTATCGGAAGAGACCGGTGGTGATGAAATTCGCTTCGGGTGTTTCGCCACGCGCGATGGCCGCGTACTTTTCGTTCTGAAATCGCCATTGCTGCTCGTCCGCAATGCTTTCTCCGAGCAAGAAAATGATGAAGGCGATCGCGGCGGCATAGTCGAGCGCGTTGAGCGGGGTGCCCGCATGCTGATACGCCGCGTAGGATGGCACTACGATCAACAACAAGAGGAAGTTCTGAAACGGCGCGAGGAAGGTGGCATTCAGCACTTGGAACCAGGCAGGCCCGATCTTTTCTTGGATTTCCTTCCATCGGTAGTCTTCACCGCCCGGCTCGTAGCCGCCTTTGCGAGCGAAGTTGTAGGTCAGTCGGACGCCCCAGAGCACCGTGAGTCCCGCCATCAAATTCAAGCGGGCGTCATCGAACCCGGCATGCGCTGCAAAGTGGACCGCGAACAACGGTGGCGTGATCGACCACAGTCTATCCACCCACGAGTATTCCTTGGTGATGAGCGACAGCACCCAGCAGAGCAGGGCAAAGCCACCCGCACCCCAAAGCGCCGTCGTCAGCGGGTCGGTGGCTCCGTAGAGCTCGGCGAGATCTCCCATCGCGCCTTCCCCTTTCTCACACTTCGTAAAGGACGTCCAGGTAGCGTTCCAGGAGGTCGGTGACGACACCCTGCACCGGAAGCGAGTTGGCCATCCCGTAGACGGGTGCCATGCCGCCTTCTTGGTTTGGATGGGCTTTGGTGTAGTCGACTGCGGCGCGAAGATCGTGCAGGAAGCGATCTGCGACGCCTTCCGAGGTATGCCGCAAGGTGACCGCGATGTGTACGGACGCCGGCTTGTGGAGGCCGTTGAGGTTCCATCGACGCTTGGTCATGAAATCCATCACGCGATAGATGTCGAGCGCGTCCGAGCGAAATGCGATGACCCACAACGGGTCTCCCAGCACCTCGAGCTCGGGAATCGCCTCGATCCCTCGTCGGATCTTCGCGCCGGTCTCCAAGATTCGGCGGCTCGCATCGAGATAACCGCTTCGTCCCATCGACATCATCGCGGCCCAGCATGCCGCGCTCAGCGCACCAGGCCGGCTTCCAGCAAAGGTGGGCGAGAAGTAGAGGCCGCCCGGCCAATCGGCCACCTTGTAGTACTGATAGTGCCGAAGGTCGTAGTTGCGGTAGAGGATCACGCTCGTGCCCTTCGCTGCGTATCCGTACTTGTGGGTGTCGATCGACATCGACGTCACGCCGGGCAACCGAAAATCGAACGGCGCGACGTCGTAGCCGAGCTTTTCCGCCCACGGCAAGATGAAGCCACCTAGGCAAGCATCGGTGTGAAAGCCGATGTCGCGTTCTCTCGCGAGCTCCGAAAGCTCCTCGATCGGATCGATGACTCCATGAGGAAAGGAAACGGCGGATCCGACGACGCAGATGGTGTGCCGATTGATTGCCTTCTTCATGGCGGACACGTCTGCACGACAGTCCGCTCCGACCGGCACCTTGACGAGCTTGATCCCGAAATACTGAGCCGACTTGTCGAACGCTGCATGTGCCGTCGTCGGCACCACGAGCTCGGGAGACGTGATGCCCTTCGTGTCGCGAGCCCAGTCACGGTAGCTTCGCATGGCGAGCATGATGCTTTCGGTTCCGCCGCTCGAGACCGTCCCGCCCACTCGAGCGTTGGTAGCTCGCTCGGCTCCGACCATGTTGGCCGTCATCGACACGATCTCGGCTTCGTATTTGGCAATGCTCGGCCAAAGATCGGAATGCAACGGATTGGTTTGCGACGTGATTGCGTATGCCTCGTTGAGAAACGCGATGTGCTCCGGATCCCCGTGGTAAACGGCCCCCGATACGTAGCCTTCTTCCCAGCGGCTGCGTTCCCGGCGCTCCAGGTCACGGATCTCACGGAGGATGTCCTGTCGGGCTTTGCCGGATTCTGGAAGCATCGCATGGCTCTCCACCTCGCCGCGATACGGTTTTGCCGACTTGCGAAGCTCCTCCATGATGGGCGCGTACTCCGCTTCGATTCTCTTCTGGACCATCGGCAGGCGCTTCACATAGCGGTAGATGCGGGCGGCCAAAGGCTCGAGCGGGCCGAGCTTCACGTTTGCCAGGTCTTTGATGTCCATGAGCCCTGCCTACCGCACCGTCACGAGAAGGGCCAGCGCGTTCCGCCGCCTACCCGTTGAGGCGGTTGTACATCGCTTCGTTGTTCTTTCTGATCTCCAGAAACGCCCCGAAGAGCTCGTCGTAAATCGGTCGGTTGTTGCGATTGGGCCGGTAGCGGCTTTCGATGGGCACCCGCGACGCGATGTCTTCGACTTTGAGCTTTCCAAGGCCGACCGCGGCGACGAAGGCAGCGCCCCGCACGTTGGCTGATAGTGGGTCCGCCACCCGGTCGATGGGCCGGTTCAACACATCGGCGAAGATCTGACACCAGAGGTCCGACTTCGCGCCGCCGCCGATGAAACGAATCGCATCGAACTCTCGGCCGATGAAAGACTCCACCCCGCCCATCAACCAACGGGTATTGAAGGCCACCCCTTCCATCACCGCCCGGATCAAGTGTGCCCGCGTCGTTCGTAACGATACGTTGCAGAAGGCGGCACGCAGGTATGGGTTTGCGACTGGCGTGTGCTCTCCGTAGAGCCAGGGTGTGAAGATGACTTTTCCGCTGCCGGGCGGCGCCTCCGACGCGAGGGCGCCAAAGCGGTCGAGCGCGTCATCGGGCGGAGAGCCGGGATCGAGCGCGTCGTTTCGGCAAAATACGTTGTCGCGCAACCAGGTCATGCAGACCCCGGCGGTCTCTTGCTCGTTGCCGATGAAGTAGCGCCCCGGAAGCGCGGATGGCAGCGAAGCCATGTTGTGAATGAGGTCCGTCTTCTTGAACGGAACGTGGCACGTCAGCCAAGAAGAGGTTCCGACGTAGAGGTGTCCCTCGAAATCACCCACCGCGCCGGAGCCGACGGCCGCGGCGGGAACGTCAGGGGTGCCACCCACGACCTTGGTGCTCTCGGACAGTCCGAGCTCGGCAGCTGCCCTCGGGGTCAACGTTCCGATGACGTCCACGGCACGTGCGAGGTCGGGCAGCTTGTCCCGTGGGATCGTCGTTTGTGCGAGGAGCTGGTCGTCGTAGTGCACGTTGTCGATGTCTCGGTTGTTGGTGACCCAATGCAGCGTGATTGAATCCGTGGTCGCCAAGAACTTTCCAGTCAGCCGCAGGTTCAGATAGTCCTTGGGCTCCATGAGCTTGTAGGCCGCTCGGTAGATCTCGGGCCGTTCGTGGCGAAGAAACAAGATGTGCGCGACGGGCTCCTTGCCGGCGAGGCTCGGCACGCCCCCGGTCTTCCGAAGCCAGCTCTCGAGCTTGAGCGCGCCGTAACCTTGGATTCGAACCAGACCCCCAGCCACCTCGGGGACGTACTTTGCGCCCCGCGAATCGAGCCAGATGATCGCGCGTCCGAGCGCATGTCCCTCCCGGTTCACGGCGACGGTGCCCGCCCATTGCGACGTGACCGCAACGGCGATGATCTGCTCGGTGGGTACCACCTCGCGGTCGGTGATCCGGCGCGTCGCGGCGATGATCGCCCGCCACCAATCGTCCGGGTCCTGTTCCGCGCCGCCACCATCGCTCAGGAAAAGCTCGGTCGACTCCACCTCGGAGGCGAGGACCTCACCATCGATGGTGACCAGGGCGACCTTGGGACCACTGGTTCCCAGATCGATGGCAAGGATGCATTCGGTCGTCACGGGCGCAAAGTTTATAGAGAGTGGTTCGGGGTGGCTAACCCAAACGACCACGCGCCCGAAACGCCCCTATTTCCGGGCGGCCTCTTCGACGGTCTTGAGCAGGCTCTTGCTGTAGACGCCGCGCTCGGCGAGCTCCTCGCGGGCTTTTTCCGCAGCCGCGTCCCATGCGGCTCGGCTGCCCGACGTGTCGACCTCGGTGATGCCTCGGCCCAGCAACGTTTGATATGCACGTGCGTCGTCGCGAGCGACGATCTGGTCGAGCTTGGCTGCGGCGCGCTTGGCCGTATCGAGCAGCGTCTTCTGATCCGCCTCGCTGAGCTCGTTGAACTTCTTTTTGGTGATGATCGAGCCGCCTACGATGATGTTGAAGTTGCTCGAGGCCATGTAGTTGAGCTTCGTGTACCATTGGAAGGCCACCGCAGCCATGGCGGAGGCCGGCACCACCTCGAGCTTGCCCTTCTCGAGCGCGGGAAACACGCCGGGGGATCCAATGCGCACGGGACTCGCGCCGAGCGCCTTCACGTACTCGAGCGCGACTGCATTGTCCTTGCCTGCCCATGCAGCTTTGCCCGTCAGGTCTGCCGGCGTCTCGAACTTTTTCGATGAGAAGACCCGGTTCTTGCCTCCGTCTCCCCAGGCCAAGAGCTTGAAGCCGCCATCCTCGATCAGCTTCTGAAGACGCGCATCGAGCTCCTCGCGGACTCGATCGAGCTGCGCATCGTCGGTGAGCAAGCCCGGCGCCGTCAACACCTGAAGCTCTGGCGCCACCATGCTCAGACCGGTGGTCGCGACGCCCGCGGCATCGAGCTTACCTGCCTTCATGCGCTCGACGAGGTCACGATCGCTGCCTTCGCTGCCACCGGAGAAAACGCGAAGCTCGACGCGTCCCTCCGTCTCCTTCTCGAGCGTCCGGCTCCAAGCCTTCAAGACCTTCACGAAGGACGAGCCTGGTGGCGCAAGCGACGCAATTCGGATGGTGATGGCCTTGGTGGAGGGAGCCTGAGAGCCTGCGGGCTGCCCTGCGACGAACGGGGCGCAGAGGGCCAGAGCGAGAATTAGAATGTATTTGCGGTGTTGCATGTCGACTCGTATTCCGACGGCCCGAGGCCGTTCTTTGTTCACTTCTGAGCGGCCAGCTTCGCCACCTCGTCGAGGAGGCTCTTGCTGTACACACGCCCGGCAAGCAGCTCGCGGGATTGCTTGGCTACCGCCTCCCATTCGGCCTGATGCGGTTTCAGGTCGACCACCTTCATCCCTCGATCGACCAAGGTGTCGTAGGCGCGTGCATCGTCTCGGATGACGATCTTGTCCATCGTTCGGGCGGCCCGCTCCGCCGTATCCAGCAGGATCTTCTGATCCTCTGGCGTCAGTTGATCGAAGACCGGCTTCTTGATGATCGAGCCCCCGATGATGATGTTGAAGTTCTGCTTCGCCATGTAGTTGAGCTTCGTGTACCACTGAATCGCGACTACCGTGATGCAGGAGGCGGGCACGGTGTCGATCATACGGGTCTGCAGCCCCGCATACACCTCTGGCACGCCCACTCGCACCGGGTTCGCTCCGATCACGGTCAAGTAGGCGGCGAAGACCGGATCGTCCTTCCAAGCCCAAGGCCGACCGCTCTTGAGGTCCTCTGGTCGGGCGAATGACTCGACCGAGAAGATGCGGTTTTTCCCTGCGTCGCCCCAGGTGAGCAGCTCGAAGCCGGCGGTTCGAAACAGCGTCTCGAAACGTTCGCGAAGCTGTGCACGGACGTGGTAGAGCTGCTCGAACTCGGTAATCAGATCGGGAGCGGTCAAGACGAGGATGGGACGGACCACCATCCCCATCCCCGTCGTAGTGACGCCGGCCGCGTCGATCTGTCCGGCGCGAATCTTCCGAACGAAGTCACGTTCGTCCCCTTGGCTGCCGCCCGTGTAGAAACGGAGCTCGACCCGGCCGTCGGTTTCCGACTTGAGCGTGCGGCCCCACGCTTTGAGGATCTTTCCGAACGCCGAGCCGGGTGGAGCGAGCGATGCGTAGCGGATCACGATCGGGCCTTCGGCTTCCGCCTGGGGGACGGGGCCTCCGGGTAAGAAAAGCGCAGCCGCTGCGAAGGCGGCCATGAGAACGTGCTTCCAAGTCATCAACAGGCTCTGGTGTAGTACGGGTGAAGCGTCCGAACCACTCGGTTGGATAGCACCACCGAGGGTCCTTCGCATCATTCACCAGAGCGACCAGTGCCCGGCTGCCAGCACTTGGAGGGCGATGAGACCGTTACTCGTGGCATGCGCCACGATTGCGTCGCTCAGGAGACCGCGGCGCTTTTGCGCGTATGCATAGAGCACGCCGGCCGCAAAGCCTGCCAACCATTGCTGATGTACTGCGGCAAATGCGAGTGACGAAACGAGCACGGCCGGCCAGTGCCATTTGTCGTAGGGGACTCGGTTGAAGCTCGA
Source organism: Polyangiales bacterium (assembly GCA_035466435.1). Taxonomy (GTDB): domain Bacteria; phylum Myxococcota_A; class Polyangia; order Polyangiales; family Houyiibacteriaceae; genus SG8-38. The sequence goes on from DATIUW010000145.1 coordinate 52,156, forward strand.
CCCAATCAGGCGCCGCAGCAAGAAGCCTCGAAACGCGAGCTCCTCGACGATGGGGACGGTCACGATCGCACCAAACGCCCGAGCAATGACCCATGTGAGGCGGATCGGCCCCGGGAGCGCCAGGAGCTCTTCCGGTGGACCTCTTGATCCATACGACCCGTCGAAGAACGAAGCAGCAGCCCAAAGCATGTAGACCACCACGCCGATGCCTACGGCGGGCCACGACAGGATCTTCCGGCCTTCGAGATGGCTTCGCAGGCCGTTCGTGTACTCCTCGCGGTACCAAGCGATAGCGAGCAGGACCGCCACGACGCGCAGCGGATAGAAGTAATCGAAGTCCTCGACGAAGAGCCCCGTGACGAGCGCGGTTGCAACCAATGCGAGCAGCGGCACCAGGAATGGGGCGCTCGGGTTGGTGATTCGTCCGCGTGAGTCACTAGGCTCACGGGCGAACCAAGGGAGTCTTCCGCTGAGCCATACGGTCCCGAGGGCCACACCGCAAAAGAGCAGCCATCCGGCTTTCGAATGAAAGCCGCCGATGGCAAGCCCCGGCGACCAGAAGTGACCCAAGAGAATCAGCGCGACGATCCGGACGACGTTGAGAAGCCAAACCGCCAGGACCGCTGCGGGTACCAAGAGCAGCACGCGGGGAAAGCGGAAGCGTTTTCGAAAGGCGGCGAGATATGCGGAAAGAAAGACGACGATGAGCCCGATGCCTTCGTAGCCGGAGCAGATGGGGGCCACACGAATCCAGAAGTATTCCGTGCCAATGGCGGCCTCCAAGGGGTCGAAATGGATGGGAGACACCAGCGCGCTGAGAACGGCTGCGACCGCATGCAGCGTCGCGTCGCCGAGGCGATCCCACAGCATGAGCGTCGCCAACCCTCCGGCCCATGCGGCGAAGGAAAGCAGGGCGGCAAGGCCGAGTGGCACGGCGAGCTCATGCAACAGAGGTTTCCATCGGATCCTTCCGAAAGCGACTGGAACCAAGGAAAACAGCGTCGAGATCCCGGCCAGCAGCCAGAACGCGATCCAGAGCACCGGGGTGCCGCCCGGGTCCGGCTTGCTGCCGAACACGTGCGCGGTCAGCACGAAGAATACGCTGAAGCTCAGTAGGTGAAACACCGCGGGCCAAAGCACGCGTGTGTCGCTGTCGGCCGAGGCACGGGCGAGGACGTCGCGCAACGAGGCGCCGCCGATGATCCAAAGCGCCGTGATGAATGCGATCACAGCGGGGCCGACGAGACCCATCCACCCGAGCCCACCACGCAGGCCTGCCTGCGCAAGCAGTGGCGACGCGTCGAAGCTCAGCGTAACGGCCAGGTACTCGACGGCAAGCAGAAGCAGAGCGCCCACTGGCCGCACGAACCCTGGTTGCGGCGGGCGCTCTACCATCTATGAAAGGATAGCCGTTTGGAGGCCTTAGGCTTGCTCTTCTTCCTCGCGCCTTCGCGAGGTGAGATACGCGACGCCGCCGATCAGCAGCACCAAGGCGCTTCCTGCGGCGCTCGGATCGAGCTCTGGAACGCCCATGCCGTTGGTGTGGCTCGAGTGCGTGCTCGTGCTGCTGCTCGTCACCGAGCTCCACCAGCTGCGCAAACGGCTCCAGCTCCAGCTACCCCAGCTCCAGCTCGACCAGCTTCCGCCGCTTTCGCCGCCATTGCTGGCCATGGCATCCGTGGCGGGGGCAACCAACGACAAACCGACAACCAGGGACAGGACCAACACCAGACGCTTCAACATGACTTCAACCTCGACAGAAGGGACGATTACAAGGAGTTACATTTGTATAGCGCGAGGGTTGTGCGTGCAAGTCGAAAAACCCACGGGTTCGCTGATTTTTGGGGCGCGAGGAGCGATTTCTACAAGCTCGGCGATGCAGGTTACAATGATGCGTCGCGTTATATCGGATTGCCGGGCACACGGCGACAGTCCGAATCGCTGGTTTTCGCCCTCGGGGACCTAACATTCCGGCATCATGCGTGTTTCCGAGGTCTAGCGTGTCCCCGGCTTGATTACGCGGGCGGTCGGTTTTTCTGGGGGCTCTTCGGCTAGCAACCAGCGGCAAAAGACGATCCCTTCGTCGTGGCCGGCTGTGCCTACCCAGTTTCCGAGACCCGGGTCGTCCTTTGCCACGTAGATGGTCCAGCTCCCGTCGGGGTTGTAGCTGACTTGTCTCGAGTTGCGGGAAACCTGGTGGTAGCGGGCGTCGAAGGATTGAAGATAGTGATTCCAGGTTTGGACGCCCCAGTAGCAGCACTTCGGTGAACGCCCCTCGATGACCAGGACTTCGCCGTCGGCGAGCCGGAAGCTGCCCATCGCATAGAGGTTGTCCGGTGTGCCCCAACCCATTCCATCCGGCTCGAAGCCGAAGGGATCACCGAGCTGGTTGGGATCGTCGCTCGCAGGTGGGGG
>DATIUW010000146.1:0-14882 GCA_035466435.1 Polyangiales bacterium
CACGGCAGCCTCGATCCTCGAAGAGGAACGCCGGCAAGACATCACCGAGCTTCGTCAGCTCAGTCGAGCGCGACCGCTCCAAGCGCCGGAGACGGATGCTCGAGACAAAGCGCACATGGCCGAGCTCAAGGCCAAGACTGCAGACCTTCGCAAAGTGATTCGCGCGCTGAATGTTTTGTCCGAAGGGCCGCTGGTCTCTGGGCAAGAGCTCGCGGAGCAGGCGATTCGGCAAGATCCAAGGGCGCAGCTCGCATATCTCGCAAGCGCCAACTACTACCGGATGCGCGGAAACTGGCTGGAGTTCGACCGCATGATGCGGTACGCGGACGAAGGCACCGAGGATCCGCCGGTACGGATCTTTCTCCGCGCGATGGAGGCCCTCGAACGGTACGTCGACCCGGCCCGCTGCGAGGTCCTGCTCCGGGAAACCTTGGTCAAACGCCCCGACTTCGTCCGGGCCCAGGCCAACCTGGTCCTCGTGGGCGACACCGCCGAAGCCAAGTACGAAGAGCTCGAAAAGCTCGAGCGCATCAGCCCCAATCACCTCGTCGTCCGCCTCGCCGGACCGATGATCAAAGAAGAACACAAAACCGCCCAAGAGCTAAAGGGGACACGCTAGCCCTCCTCAGTCCGCATTCAGGGGGGGACGGGGCGGAGGTCGACTTCGATGGTGGTGAGGCCGGGCGGAAGGTCGAGCTCCATGTCGTGGGGGAAGTGGTCGTCGGCCTGGACGGTCATGAGGTGGGGGCCGGGAAGCAGGGCTTTGGGCTCTTCGGAAAGCACGGTGGCGCGGCCGAAGTAGTGGCCGTCGACGTAAACGGATGCGTTGGCCGGCGTCGCAATCACCTTCAAGCGCGCGGGCTCGGGCGCGACGACGTTCGTTTTCGCGCAACTTGCCGCACATGCGGCCCAGGCCAGCAGCAGCGCTGCGGTCCTCATTCCCATTCGATCGTCGACGGCGGCTTGGACGAGATGTCGTAACAGACGCGATTGCAGCCTCGCACCTCGTTGATGATGCGCGTCGACACGCGCGCCAACACCTCGTGAGGAATCCGCGACCAGTCCGCCGTCATCCCGTCTCGAGAATCGACGGCGCGAATGGCGATCACGTAATCGTAGGTGCGCTCATCGCCCATCACGCCGACCGTCCGGACCGGGAGAATCACACAGAACGCCTGCCAGATCTTGTCGTACAGGTCCGAGGCACGCAGCTCCTCGTCGAAGATCGCTTCGGCTTCGCGCAGGATGTCGAGCTTCTCCCTCTCGACCGCCCCGGGGCACCGCACTGCAAGCCCGGGCCCTGGGAACGGGTGACGCCACAGCACGTCGTGCGGCATGCCCATGGCTTGTCCTACCTCCCGAACCTCGTCCTTGAACAGCAAGCGGAGCGGCTCGATGAGCTCGAGATGCAGCGTCTCGGGCAAGCCGCCCACGTTGTGGTGGCTCTTGATGACCGCGCTCGGTCCTTTGAAAGACAAGCTCTCGATCACGTCCGGATAAAGCGTCCCCTGCACCAAGTACCCGACGTCATCGAGCTTCTCCGCCTCGCGTTGAAACACGTCGATGAACACGCGCCCGATGATCTTTCGCTTCGTCTCCGGATCGGTCACGCCGTGCAGCGCGTCGAGAAACTCGTCAGCCGCATCGACGTGAATGAGCTTGAGCCCGAAGTGATCCCGAAACGTGTGGACCACGCTCTGGGCTTCGTGTTTTCGGAGCAGACCGTTGTCGACGAAGATGCAGGTGAGCCGCTCGCCGATCGCCTTCGAGACCAACATCGCCGCCACCGACGAATCCACCCCACCGGACAGCCCGCACACCGCGGCGCGGTTGCCCACCTGCCGTCGCACCGCGTCGACGGTCTGTTCGATGAACGATCCCGGAGTCCAATCGGCCTTGCAGCCCGCAACTTCGAAGAGAAAGGCTCGAAGCATCTCGACGCCACGGGGCGTATGCGCGACCTCGGGATGAAACTGCACGCCGAAGATGTTGCGCTCGAGGTTGGCAACGGCCGCAAAGGGACTGTTTGGTGTGCGCGCGATCGTCTCGAAGCCGGGCGGCAGGGTCTCCACCCGGTCACCGTGGCTCATCCAGACGTCGACGTGCGTCCCGACTTCGAAGCCGTGGAGCAACCCTTCCGGCTTGAGCACCTCGAGCCGGGCGGGACCATACTCTCGCTCGTTGGCCCGCTGGACCCTACCTCCGAGGAGGTGGCTCGTGAGCTGCATTCCGTAGCAGATTCCGAGGACCGGGACGCCGAGGTCGAAGATCCCCGGCTCGATGCTCGGCGCCCCCTCGGCAAACACGCTTGCCGGTCCCCCGCTCAGTATGATCGCGCGGGGCTTGGCCTCGTGAATCTCGGCGAGCGAGTACGTGTGCGGCTGAATCTCGCAGAACACGTGCTGCTCGCGAATCCGCCTGGCGATGAGCTGGGTGTACTGCGACCCAAAGTCGAGAATCAGGACCCCGTCTACGATCATGGCGCGGGTCTAACATGCGCATCCGGCAGGGTCGAGGCGTGGCTCCGGGGCGACGGTCTCGGTGCTGCCGATGTCACTGTCGGCTAGCGGCTGATCCGGTAGTTCGGCGCTTCTTTCGTCACCATCACGTCGTGCACGTGACTCTCCTGGAGCCCCGCAGCGCTGATGCGAACGAACTTGGCGTTCTTCTGCAGCTCGGTCACCGACGGACAGCCGGTGTACCCCATGCCTGCACGCAGACCGCCCACGAGTTGGTACACCACCGTCGACAGCGCGCCCCGGTAGGGCACGCGGCCCTCGATTCCCTCCGGCACCAGCTTGCCCACGTCCGACACGTCCGACTGAGCATAGCGATCCGATGAGCCCTGCCGCATCGCACCGAGCGACCCCATGCCGCGGTAGGCCTTGTAGGTTCGGCCCTGATAGAGCACCAGCTCACCCGGCGCCTCGTCGGTGCCAGCAAAGAGCGAACCGATCATGACGCTATCGGCCCCGGCGGCGATCGCCTTCACACAGTCGCCCGAATACTTCACGCCGCCGTCGGCGATGATCGGCACCCCGTGCTCGCGGCCGACTCTCGCGCAATCCATCACCGCCGTGATCTGCGGCACGCCAATGCCGGCCACCACGCGCGTCGTGCAGATCGAGCCCGGCCCCATGCCCACCTTCACCGCATCGGCGCCTGCGTCGATCAACGCCTTCGTACCCTCCGCAGTCGCTACGTTGCCCGCGACGACCTGCACGTCCGGATAGGTCGTCTTGGTATCGCGAACGGCATCGATGACGCCTTTGGTATGGCCGTGCGCGGTGTCGATGACCAGCACGTCGACGCCCGCCCGCACCAACGCGTCGGCTCGCTTGTCTCGGTCCGGCCCCACCCCGAGCGCCGCGCCCACGCACAGGCGGCCGAGCGAGTCTTTGATGGCGTCCGGATAACGGTCCGCCTGCATCAAGTCCTTGATGGTGATGAGCCCGACCAGCTCTCCGTCATCGCCGACCACCAGCAGCTTCTCGATGCGGTGCTTGTGCAGAAGCTCGCGGGCTTTGTTCTGCTCCACGCCCGGGGGCACCGTCACCAGCTCTTTGGTCATGAGCTGGGCGACCTTCTGATTCAGGTTCTGCTCGAAACGAATGTCACGGCTGGTGAGGATACCGACGGGCTTGGTTCCCTCGACCACGGGAAGACCAGAAATTTCGTGGCGCCGCATCAGCTCCAGCGCATCGTGGAGTGATTCTCCGGGACCCACCGTCACCGGATCGACGATCATCCCGGTTTCCGCACGCTTCACCTTGGTGACCTCCAGCGCCTGAAGGTCCGGGCTCATGTTCTTGTGCAAAATGCCGATGCCGCCTTCGCGGGCCATGGTCACGGCCGTTCGCCATTCGGTCACGGTGTCCATGGCGCTCGATACGAACGGAATGCGGAGCTCGAGCTCGCGGGTGAAGCGCGTGGACACATCCGCATTTGCGGGCATGAAATCGGCGTACCCCGGAAGGAGCAGCACGTCGTCGAAGGTGAGTGCTTCCCGTAGGATGCTGTCAGCCACCGGAACCTCCCAAGGAACCTGAAAATTGGCGCCGAGTATAGCGCCACGCCGACGGCACGCTAGTAGGCGCGGGGAAACTCGTCGATATCGACTTGGTCGAGGGCAAAACGGATGAGCGCGCTCCGGCTGATCCTGCGATGACCACGCTTTTTGAGCTGTGCGACCATCTCGTCGAGCTGAGCGAGGTCCTCTTTGTAGAGTGAAATGCAAATCACGTCGTAATGGTCTGGTTTCTTCGCTTTGCCGCGCGCGCGCTTGGCTTTGCGGCCGTAGAACGTGTCGCGCAAGACCGCGCTGACCTCGTCTTCTTCGAAGACCTCGTTCACTCCCCTTGCGTCTCGTCTCTTCATGTCCCCCCCAAAACTAAGATGCGACCGGAAGCGACGCGTGCGGTCGCAACCCCTGCCCTCGTGTCGAAGCGGCCGTCACGCGCTGCACCAGCCGCATGTAGTCTTCCGCCCCATGGCTGTCCGGCGCGTACTCGAAGATCGTTTGCTTCGCGCTCGGGGCCTCGCGGAGCTTCGTGTTGATTCGGATGGGATCGTAGCAGCGCGCCTCGAAGTGTTGACGAAGCGTGAGGAGAGCCTCTCTACAAATTCGAGCTCGAACGTCGAAGAAGGTAGGCAAGACGCCGAGTAGCTGCACGTCGTGTTGAAGCAGCTCCCGGACGTGGCGAATCGTCCGCAGCACCTGTTTGACGCCCACCAGGGACAGATAGTCACAAGCAACCGGCACCACGACGCTGTCGGCGTAGACCATCGCGTTTTGGTTCATCAGCGAAAGCGCGGGCGCACAGTCGAGGACCACCGTGTCGTAGTCCCGGCATGCATCGCCCAGCCGCTCTCGCATGATCCGGTCGCGATTGGGCCGTTCGGCGAGGAAGAGCTCCGCGGCAGCGAGCGTTTCGTTGGAGGTGAGCACGTCGAGCCCTTCGCGAACCGGCACCGCGACGTCGGAGGCGCTCACTCCGTTCACCAGAACGTGATAGAGCGTGCGCTGGCCCGCGATGCCGAGCGACGCGCCCACGTTGCCCTGCCCGTCCGCATCGATCAGGAGAACCCGCCGCCCCGCCTCGGCCAAGCCGGCCGCCAGGTTGATCGACGTGGTCGTCTTGCCGGTGCCGCCCTTGTGATTGAACACCGCGATCCGCTTGGGCGCCGTTCGCAGGATCTCCATCCGGCTCTGACGCTGCTCCGCCCGGTCCTTGCACTCGGTCGAGCAGAAGTATTGGCGGCGCCCGTCCTGTACGCTCATCTGATAAGGGAACTCGATCTCGAACGTCGCCCCACAGGTGTCGCAGGCGTGTACGCCGTCGGCGCCGAGCAACAGTCGCTGCTGACACGCGGTAGAGCACACGTACACGTACTGGCCGTTCTCTTCGCGGACCTGATAGCGAAAGCGTGCCTCAAAGCCTCTTTCGCACACGTGACAAGTCGACTGCATTCTCATTCCCCGAGTTATCGAAGTGCTTCCTGAAGCACTTCAATCAGACCGGGACGCCGCAGTCAAAAAACTCGACCTCGGCCGACGCTACACGTCGAGCTCGACGGCCTCGGCCTGCGGGGCTTGCTCCATGATGAACTCGAAACGAGCCGCCGGATCCTTACCCATCAATTCGCTGAAGACGCGATCGGCTTCGAGCTCGCCCTCGACCGTGACGCGCAGGGCCCGCCGTCGCGACTTGTCGAGCGTGGTCTCCCGCAGCTCTTCGGCGGTCATCTCGCCGAGGCCCTTGAAACGGCTGATGTCGATCTTGGCGTTCTTCGGCGCGTCCGCGATGATGCGATCCCGCTCTTCGTCGTCGAGCGCCCAGTGCACCTCCTTTCCGATGTCGAGTCGGTAGAGAGGAGGTTGCGCCAGAAACACGTGCCCGCCTTTGATGAGCGCGGGCAACATCCGGTAAAAGAACGTGAGCAGCAGCGTCGCGATGTGGTGACCGTCGCTGTCCGCGTCCATCAACAAGAACACTCGGCCGTAACGCAGCTTCGAAATGTCGAAGTCCTTGCCGATGCCGCATCCGAGCGCGCTCACGATGTCTTGCAGCTCGCGATTGCCGAGGATTTGAGACTGCGATGCACGCTCGGCATTCAAGACCTTGCCTCGCAACGGCAGAATCGCTTGCGTCTTGCGGTCTCGCCCTTGCTTGGCATTGCCGCCTGCGCTGTCGCCTTCGACCAAAAAGAGCTCGCTCTCGTCTGGATTCGTGCTCGAGCAGTCGGCGAGCTTGCCAGGCAAGTTGAGCCTGTGGCTCACCGCGGTCTTGCGCGAGACCTGTTGACTCGCTGCCCGGCTCGCCTCGCGAGCACGCGCGGCGATGATCACGCGCGCCACGATCGACTCGGCCGCAGTCTGATTGTTGAGCAGCCACTGCTCGAAAGCGGTTCGAACGGAGCTTTCGATCTGCGCGGTGACTTCGGGGTTGTTCAGGCGGTCCTTGGTCTGGCCCTGAAACTGCGGCTCGGCCACGTACACGCTGACCAGCGCCACGAGCCCCTCGCGAATGTCGTCGGAGGTGACCTTGACGCCTTTGGGCGTCAGCTTCTGCGTATCCATGTGGTTGCGAATCGCTTTCGCCAACCCCTGCTTGAAACCGTTTTCGTGCGTGCCGCCCGAGGGCGTCGGAATGCCGTTCGCGTACGAGCGGATCACCTCGTCGGTCGCTTCGGTCCACCGCAGAGCCACCTCGAAGCGCGGGTCCTCCTCGTGCTCGATCGTGAACGGCTCTTTGTGTACGGGCGGCTTTCCATGCTCGCGGACGAGCTTTTCCAAGAAGTCGACGATACCGCCCGGATGCTCGAACTCCTTGCGGTCGCCCGTCTTCTCGTCGACGAAGACGATCTTGAGGCCGCGATGAAGATAGGTCTTGGCTTCGAGCCGCTCGGCGACGCGTGCCGCGTCGAGCTCCAAGCGCTTCCCGAAGATCTCCGGGTCGGGACGAAAGTGAATCTGTGTCCCGCGCTTGCTGGTCTTGCCGCCCGACTTGAGCTTGCCAGTCGCCTTGCCACGCCGATAGCTCTGGGAATAGGTCTTTCCCCCGCGCCAAACGGTAGCCGTCAGCTCCGACGATAGGGCATTGACCACCGACGCCCCCACCCCGTGGAGGCCGCCGGCAACTTGGTAGTTCTTGCCCTCGAACTTCCCGCCCGCATGAAGCGTGGTGAGGATCAGCTCCAACGCAGACTTCTTGAATTTGGGATGCGTGTCGACGGGAATACCGCGGCCGTTGTCGGACACGGTCGCGCCTCGGTGGTCTTTGTCGAGCACCACCTCGATTCGCGAGGCATGGCCGTTGATCGCCTCGTCCACGGAGTTGTCGAGGATCTCCCAGAGCAGGTGATGGTAGCCATGCGCATCGGTGCCTCCGATGTACATCGCCGGCCGTTTACGAACCGGCTCCAACCCCTCGAGAACGTCGATGTCTTTGGCGGTGTACGCCACTACTCCTCCGGGAACACGGGAATCTCGGGTTCTTGGTAGACCTCGCCCTCGACGGCGCCGCGAGTGAATAGCTGGAAGCCCTTGCCGCCTCGCGAGACGACGTCGTACTTGCGGAGCGTGATTCGATACTCGCTCCCGCCCTCGCGCTGCGCGATGAGCACGTCGTCTTCGTAGCCGAGAACCCGAGCCGCAACCACTTCGTCGCCTTTTTGCAGCTTGATCAGCATCACGCCACGACCGGCTCCGGCGAGCAGCGACACCTCCTCGGCCTCGCAGATGAGCACCCTTCGCTGCTTGGTCACGCACGCGATGCAATCTTCCTCGTCGACGGCCGCCACGTAGATCACCTCGTCGCCTTCCTTGGGCCGCGTGAACTTGCGGCCGGCGCGGGTCGACGGCTCGCGGTGCCCGCGCAAGGAAAACCGCAGCGCCAAGCCGCCTTGGGTCACGGCAATCGCATACGGGGGCTCGGGCTCCTCGGCGTCTTCGTCGGACGGCGGCACCTCGAGGAAACGCGGATCGAAGCCGAGCGCCCCGACGATGCGCTCACCGTCACCGAGCTTGAACAGCGTCTGAAGCGGCGTCCCATGCCCGGTGGTTGCGGGGATGTCGACGATCCGGGTCACGTAACAAACCCCCTGGCTGCTGAAGAACGCCACGCTGCTCTTGGTGGACCCAGCCAGTACGGCCAACACGCGGTCTCCCTTGCGCACCCGTGTCGAAGCGACGTCTTTCACGCTCTGCTGCCGTTTGACCCAGCCCTGCTCGGTCACGACCACCATCGCGTCCTCTTCGACGATGAAGGCCTCTTCGTCGAACTCCGGCTCGTCGAGCCCGAACGTGATCTTGGTCCTCCGGGGGTCGGCGTAGCTCGATCCGAGCTCCTGGAGCTCGGCCCGGATCAGCTTCCAGCGGGCCGCCGGGCTCTTGAGCAGCTTTTGGACGCGCGCGGCCTCTTTTTGCTTTTCCCCGAGCTCCTTGCGAATCTCGAGCATCTGTAGCTTGGCCAGCCGGTAGAGCTTGAGCTCGAGGATCGCGTCAGCCTGCTCCTCGTCGAGCTTGAAGCGCTTCATCAGCTTTCCGGCGGCATCCTGCTTGCCTTCCGAAGCGCGGATGATCCGAATCGCTTCGTCGAGCGCATCGAAGATGATGACGAAGCCCTCGAGGATGTGAATGCGCTTGAGGAGCTGGTCGAGCTCGAACTCGAGCCGCTTGGTGACCACCTCCATGCGGAAATCGAGAAAATGCTGGAGGATGGCCTTGAGACCGATGCGTTGGGGCGCCGCCACCTCGGGATTTTCGGTCGGCACGAGGCAGGTCAGGTTCACCTGCACGTTCGTCTGGAGCGGCGTGTGCTTGTAGAGGTACGCCATGATCATCTGCGGATCGGCGTCCTTTTTGATCTCGCACACGATCCGGCAGTCGTCGGTGCTCTCGTCGCGCACGTCGAGCAAGACGGGCAGCTTCTTGGCGATGATCACCTCGGCGATTTTTTCGACGACGACCCGGCGCTCGATCGAATACGGGATCGAGTGAATCACGATTTGAGGGTTGCCCGAGCGCGGCGTCTCGAGCTTCCACTCCCCTCGCAGCTTGAGCGACCCGTGCCCGCCTTCGTATGCGTCGGCGAGCTCTTGCTTGCTGCTGATCAGCTCGCCTCCGGTGGGAAAGTCGGGCCCCTTCACGTGCTGCATGATCTGCTTGGTCGTGAGGTCGCCGTCTATGAGCGCGATGCTGGCCTGAATCACCTCCGATAAATTGTGAGGTGGAATCGAGGTTGCCATCCCAACTGCAATGCCTTGCGAGCCATTCACCAGCAGGTTCGGAAACCGCGCCGGTAGGACCGTCGGCTCGAAAAGCCGCCCGTCGTAGTTCGGTCGATACGCGACCGTCTTCTTGGCGAGCTCGACCAGCAGCTCGTCGGCCAAGCGCTGAAGCCGCGCCTCCGTGTAGCGCATGGCGGCGGCCGAATCGCCATCCGGCGAGCCGAAGTTGCCGCGCCCGTCGACCAGTGGTTGCCGCATCGTGAACGATTGGGCCATTCGCACCAGCGCGTCGTAGATGGCCGTGTCGCCATGGGGGTGAAACTTGCCCATCACGTCGCCGACGATGGCCGCCGATTTGCGGTGTTTGACGTCGCTCCGAAGCCGGAGCTCGTTATACATGGTGTAGAGAATGCGGCGTTGGACGGGCTTGAGGCCGTCACGCACGTCGGGCAGCGCTCGCGAGGTGATGACGCTGAGCGCGTAGTTCAAGTAGCGGCGCTGCGCTTCGACCACCAGCGAGGCGTCCTCGATGCTGTCCATGGGGAGCTCGATCTGAGGAGCCCCCTTCTTCTTGCGACGACGCGCCATCCCCTGAACCTGCACGCATGTAGCAGCCCCGCAAATGGGGAAGCAACAAAACCGGCGTCGAAAGTTCGAAAGCTATCGAGGTTCGTCGGGCAGCGGCCAGAGATGATTGACCAGCTTGGCACCCTTCCCGAGGGAGAGGGCGTGCGCGAGGGCACCTCCGAGCCATCGCTTGGCACCGGCCACGGCGGTGTGTAGATCCGCACCGAGCGCCAGCCGCGCCGCGATCGACGCGGAGAGCGCGCATCCGGTCCCGTGAAAGGATCCGTCGACCACCCGCTCCGCGCGAAGCTCATGGAGCCCGGAGCCCAGGGCGAGCACGTCGGTGCCTCGCGCGGCACCCTCGAGGTGGCCCCCCTTCAACAGAACCGCCCCGGCGCCCAGCTCGAGGAGCCGCTCGGCCGCTTGCCGCGCCTCCCGTAGGTCTCGAATGGGCATGCCCGTCAAAAGCCCCGCCTCCTCGACGTTGGGGGTCAGCAGAGCCGCCCGCGGGATGACCGCTTCCCGATAGGCTTCGACGATGTCCCCTTGGGCCAGGGGCCTTCCCTGGGTCGGGCGCCACACGGGGTCGACCACCCAAGGTAGCTCGGTCTCGGCCATGATGCCGCCCACGACCCGCGCGGTGTCCGCGGAGCCGAGCGCGCCCGTCTTGGCCGCCTTCGGCGCCAAGTCCTCGAGCAGCGTGTCGAGCTGCGCCTTCACCAGGCTCGGGGCAAGGGCCTCGACGTCCGAGACCCCGCGCGTGCTCTGCACGGTGAGACAGGTGGGGACGGCCATCCCGTACGCACCGTGCTGATGAAAGGTCTTCAAGTCGGCCTGAAGGCCGGCGCCACCCGAGGGGTCGGACCCCGCCACGGTCAGCACGATCGGAGGCACGGTGGTCACTGCGATTCGAGCTCCGCGCGACACCCCTCGAGGGCGCGACGCGTCTCTTCGTCGACCGTCGGAAATGCGAGATCGAGCGCTTCGAGAGTCTCTTGCACGATGCGCGCCACCTGAAGCCGCATGTAGGGCTTGCTGTCGGCGGGAATCGCATACCAGGGCGCCCAGGGACGCGAGGTGGCGTTGAGCGCCTCTTGAAAGGCATGCATGTACTTCGGCCAGAGGGCCCGCTCCTTCACGTCGCCGGGATTGAACTTCCAGTTCTTGCTCGGCTTGTCGATGCGCCTGATGAGCCGGTCACGTTGCTCGTCGCGCGATACGTTCAAAAAGAACTTCACGACGATCGTACCGTTATCCGCCAAGTGCTGCTCGAAGTTGCGAATGGACGCGAAGCGTTGCTGCCAAATGCGTTCGGGGTCGTAGGCGGGTAGCCGTTGCGGCACGAGCAGCTCTGGATGCACGCGCACGATCAACACTTCTTCGTAGTGGCTTCGGTTGAAAACGCCGATGCGGCCGCGCTCGGGAAGCCGTCGGTGGATGCGCCACAAGAAGTCGTGGTCGAGCTCCTCGGCCGAGGGCACACCAAACGGCGAGACCTGAAAGCCCGCTGGATTGACCCCGGTAAACACGTTGCGAATCGTGCTGTCCTTCCCGCCGGCATCCATGGCCTGGAAGACGAACAACACGGCGTGGCGATTTTCGGCGTAGAGCTTTCGCTGAAGCTCACCGATGGTCTTGGTTCGCTCGCGGCGCTCGTCGTCGATCTCGGATCGGTCGATCTTTCCCGGGGAACCGGTGGGCGCATCGTCGATTCGAAAGCCGCCATCGAAACCGACCAAATAGTCGCTTGGCGGCGCCTTCCAGTTGCGGTCGCCGGGCATTGCGAAGACTATACACCATGGTCGACATTCCCGCCGAAGACCCCCATCCCCGAAAACGCGTCACCGTCGAAGACAGCGAGATGTCCTACGTCGATACGGGCGGCGACGGCCCCGTGGTCGTCTTCTTGCACGGCAACCCCACCTCTTCGTATTTGTGGCGCAACGTCATCAAAGAGGTGGCCCCCGGCGCGCGTTGTCTGGCGCCCGACCTCATCGGCATGGGCGAGTCGGGCAAGAGCTCGAGCGGATACCGATTCGTCGACCATCGCCGTTACCTCGACGCCTGGTTCGAGGCCGTCGTCGGTGACCAACCCGTCTTTTTGGTGATTCACGACTGGGGCTCGGGCCTCGGCTTTCACTGGGCGCATCGGCATCCCGATCAGGTGCGCGGCATCGCCTACATGGAAGCGGTCGTGTGTACCCTGCCCAGTTGGGACGACTGGCCCGAGATGGCGCGGCAGATTTTTCAGGCGATGCGTTCGCCGGCCGGAGAAGAAATCATTCTGCAAAAGAACGTCTTCATCGAGCGCATCCTGCCCGCGTCGGTGCTTCGCCCGCTGAGCGACGAGGAAATGGCACGCTACCGCGCTCCGTTCGTCGAGCCCGGCGAGTCTCGTCGCCCCACCCTCACCTGGCCTCGGCAGATCCCCGTCGCGGGAGAGCCAGCCGACGTCTGCGAGATCGTCGATGCGTACTCGGCGTGGCTGCAGCAAAGCGAGGCGCTACCCAAGCTCTTCATCAACGCCGACCCCGGCACCATCTTGATAGGGACCCAGCGGAAGCTGGCGCGAAGCTTCCCCAACCAAGAGGAGCTCACGGTGAAGGGCCTCCACTTCATTCAAGAAGACTCACCTGAAGAAATCGGACAGGCAGTGGCCGCCTTCGTGCAGAAGCACGGCTGAGCGCTAGGGCAGCGCTTCCGGATTCACCCATTCATCGGGCGGCGGCTCGCAGCGTGGATTCTTCCCTGCGGCGCGTGCGGCTTCGTACTCGCGCATCGCCTTAGGCAGGTTGGCATGAAGCCGGGCGATGCGCGTCTCATCGGACGGATGGGTGGACTGCCACTGCGCGGGACCTTGGCCGCCAGTCCGGGCCATGCTCTGCCAGAGCGTCACCGCCTCGGCTGGATAGAAACCCGCCTGCGCCATGAAGATCTGGCCGATCTCATCGGCTTCGTTCTCGTGCTTGCGACTGAACGGCAAGAGCACGCCAAACTGCGCGCCGACCCCCAGCCCTTGGAGGACGAGGTTCTGGTATTGGGGCGCTGCCATTCCGGTTGCGACCGAGGCGGTGTTGAGGGCCGTGTCCGCCAAGATCGACTGCGACATTCGTTCGTTGCCATGGCGCAGCAGGACGTGCGCCACCTCGTGGCCGATGACCGCGGCGAGCTGGCTCGGCGTCGTCGCCACTTCGAGCATCCCCGTGTGCACGCCGATCTTGCCTCCGGGAAGCGCAAAGGCGTTCGGCGTTGGGTCCTCGAACACCAAGACCTCCCAGCGCCCATCCCTGGGGCCGTACTCGCGTGGGACTACCTGCAATATGGCCGCGGTGACACACACCACGTACTCATTGGTGCGCGGGTCCTGACTGAGCTTGGACTCTTTTTTGAGACTGGCGAACGCGGCCACGCCGAGCTGGTCCATTTTGGCGTCGTCGATGAGCGTGAGCTGCCTCCGCCCCGTCATCGTCGTCGAGCAAGCAGCGACCCCAAGCGCCAAAGCCAGGAGAAAAGCCCCGCGTCTCACCCGATGAGCATAGCGCCATGACGGGGCGGAGGCACCGAGGCCCGGGCCGGGCCCTGTGAGATGGCTCACACCAAAGGGCCGAAATCGAAGATCTCTATTGATCTTCGCCGCGAAGTTGGCGTAATCCTGACCAGTTCTTCAGTTGTTCGATCGCGAAGCAGGTTCCGGGCCGGCGTCGCGTCTGATCTCTGCCCCCCCGCAGCGAGCGACCACATCGTGCACACGCACATCGGACTCCGACGATTTTTGATTGCGGCGCTCTGCTCTCTGGCAGCAGCGTGCGCAGGCGAGGTGGACGAGGGCTTTGCGGCCCACACCGAAATCAACCTCGACATCGTCAATCCCGGGGGCACCAGCGGCGAGCTCGGGTTTTCGATCGACCGCGTCGACTACCGGATCACGTGCGCAGGCGGCGCGTATCTCGTTCCGCCCTTTCACGAGCTTCCTTCGGCGCCCAACGGGACCGAGTGCTCGACCGCCGATTTGGATAACAACGGCATCCCCGATTCCTGCCCCGCTGGCTTCAACTACATCCAAGGCACGGCTGGGCCCGATAACCTCGTCGGCACCAACGGCGCCGACTGCATCTACGGGCTCGGAGGCAACGACGTCATCGACGGGGGCAACGGCGGCGACTACATCTGTGGCGGCAGCGGCGACGATACGATCTTGGGCGGCAACAACGGAAACGACGCCCTCCACGGAGGCGAAGGGAACGACACCCTCAGCGGTGGAAACGGGATCGACGCCCTCTTCGGCGGCCCTGGGGACGACGCGCTCGACGCGGGCAATGGAAACGATCTACTCGACGGCGGTCCAGGCATCGACACGCTCAACGGCAACGGCGGCACCGACACCTGCTCCCAGGAAGTGCCCGGCAGCTCGAGCCGGCTGACCGGCTGCGAGTCGAGCTACGACGACTCCGTAGACATCTCCGGTGCGTTCGAGGTGGTCGATACCCGTGTGCCCCCGGTGTGGCAGGCCGTCATGGACCTTCCCCCCGGCGACTGCACGATCACCTTGTCGGTGTGGGAAGAGGACGAGATCGTTTGCGCAGGCTCGCAGACGCTCGCCATCGCCGAAGACGCGACGACCAAGTACGACATCGTGCTCGTTTGCTCGCTGAGCATCGACACCCCGGACGGCATGGCCGACGTCGACGGCACGTTCGAGCTCATCACCGGGAACCTTTGCCCGAAGCTCTATGTGCTCAACGCGTTGGAATTTGATCCGTTCTCGCAGCCAGGTTTCTTGTCCGGCGCCGAGATCCAGTACCGCGCCAAGGACCCGGACAACACCTGCGGCCACAACTGCGACCCGCAGAGCTGCACGACCGACAATCCTCCGGTCTGCACGCCGTATCCCTCCAACATCAACGACCCCGTCTGCAATCCGAGCTTCGGCGGCAACCCGAACGACCCGAGCTGCCTCGCGGGCGATCACGCGGGCCTCGTATGCACCATCGCAGCATTTCCGAGTGCGACCCCGGGCGTCCCTGGGGGCACCTTCATCAGCCCGGCGGATGGCACCACCCCGGTCGGCCCGATCCTGCCGGTCA
>DATIUW010000147.1:0-3325 GCA_035466435.1 Polyangiales bacterium
ACCGCGGTCGAACCGGCGGACGAGGACGAAGCAACGCTTCTCCACGACATGTTCCTGCTGACCAACAAGCCGTCGTTTTTCGTCGTGAACGTGAAGGAAGTTCAGCTCGCGGGCGTCGACGAGGATCCGCTCGTCGCGCCGGTGCGAGCGCTCGGTGAGGAGCGCGGCGTCCCGGTCGTGGTGATTAGCGCTGCGATCGAAGCGGAAATCATGCGCCTCCCACACGAAGAGCGGGCGGAGTTCGTCGACTCGCTCGGGCTCGACGAGCCGGGGTTACACAAGGTGATTCGCACCGGATACGAGACGCTCGATCTGATCACCTATTTCACGGCAGGCGAGCCGGAGGTGCACGCCTGGACGATCCGGCGCGGCACGAAAGCGCCGCAAGCCGCGGGCAAGATTCACTCCGACTT
The DNA here is from genome assembly GCA_035466435.1 of Polyangiales bacterium. Lineage (GTDB taxonomy): Bacteria > Myxococcota_A > Polyangia > Polyangiales > Houyiibacteriaceae > SG8-38. The sequence continues at coordinate 414 of DATIUW010000147.1, forward strand.
CGAGCGGGGCTTCATCCGCGCCGAAGTCATGAAGTGCGAGGACCTATTCGGGCTCGGCTCCGAGCAGGCGGTCAAGGCCGCGGGCAAGCTTGCCATCGAAGGCAAGGAGTACGTCGTGCAGGATGGCGACATCATGCACTTCCGCTTCAACGTCTGACAGGCGCTCAGTCCGCGAAATCGGCCTTGAACGCGGTGATCTGGCCGCAGTCGGTCTCGTTCAAGAGGACTCCGTTTTCATCCTCACCCATCGGGTGATTCTCGGCTGCGCTCGAGCCCACCTTCAGGCCCGAGTCCGTATAGGCCAAAAAGACGCACATCTCCTGACCGCCGAGGCCGTACTTGAGCGTGCGGTCGGTCGTGTTGATGTAGCCGCAGTCGACGGTGAGCGCCGGGGCCCCCTCGTTGCTCATCGGTGGATCGATGGTGCGGCCGATCGGCTCGCCCACCCGATTCACGAGCTCGAGAATCGTGTTCCGGCTGCCGTCCTCGTGGGTGAAGCTCAAATTGAAGTAGTTGCCCCACTCGTGATAGTGCGCGAGGACGTAGTAGACGTTGTAGTCCGGCGTCGCCATTCCGAGGCTCTTTTCGAACGTCTCGGTGAGATCGCAGGTCATCGAAAAGCGCGACTCCTGGTATTGGCCGTTGTTGGGGTCCGGTCCGGGCGGAATGTCGAGCGCGGTGTTGCTGAAGCTGAATGGAGTGAGGCGGATCTCGACTTGGTCTACGGGAACCGTATCCACCTCCATGGTGAGCGCGCTTTCCATGGGGGCGGCGGAGATGTTCAAGAGGTGGACGCTCCCGACGATCGCGCTCCGCGGAGGAATCTCGAGCGCGGCGCCGCCAGGAAACACCTGGGACTCGTCGAGCGCCTGCGTCGACTGAGCGAAGAACACGCCGCCCGCCGCAGCGGCCAGGTACTCCTGGAAGCCCCGGTCGCTACACTTCCAGGTGCCGTCGACCGTGGCGTCGGGGCCTTCCACCTCGGGGTCCGGCTCGTAAGCCCACTCGGGCACGAAGAACCAGTTCGAGTGGTGCCAGCCGCCATCGTTGACCTGACGCACCTTCGTAACGTAGAGGGGCTCGTCGTTGTCGAGGATCCAGGTCTGGCAGACGTTCGAGATCTCGCGCTCCTCCGGATCGGTCCCAAGGGACAGCGCATCGTAGGTGTGCGTGAGCTTGACGACGAAGTCATCGCCGCCGCTTCCTCCCGTCCCCGCGGTACCACCCGAGCCACCCGAGCCGCCGCCCCCGTCGACCGCGCTGCCGTCGCCGCAGCCAATGAGCAAAAGAGCGAGGACCGTTGATAGAGCTATCGGGCGCATGAGGCTAATTTCCTTGGGTGAGGGGGGTTTGCAAGCAAAAAGAGGCTTCATTCGAGGACGTTGACCTCGATGAGCAGATATTCGTTGGTTCCGTGGTTTTCGACGTGCCAGAGGAGTGGGGTCCCGGCGGGGTAGTCCTTGGTGGCAGTCCAGGTGTCGCTCAGAAACTGGCTTTGGCGGGGGATGAGAACCGTTTGGTCGAAGACGAGATCTTCGCCGATCACGAAGCTCATGCGAGCCTCACCGGGCACCGGCGCCGTGAGCTCGAAGTGATAGGCGCGTACTTCGACCTGGTCGCCAGCGCGAATCGGGCGCAAGGACGACTGCTCGAGGGTCAACCAGTTGCAGAGCGGAATCCGGTTGTCGGGCCGCCTGGTGTAGACCGCCAACACCGTGAAGCTATCGAAGCACTCGGGCACGTAGGAAACGATGCAGGTCGAGTCCGGCGCGAAGGTGACGCACTCTCCTTCGGGCCAGGGAAACTCGGGACAGTCCTCGGGCGTGAGCAGACACTCCGAGTCCTCGGGGGCCGTACCAAAGTGCTCTTCGCCACGGTCCGAAGGGACCCAGCGCGTGTTGTCGACGAGCGGCCCCGGGTCGGTGGCTACCGCGTCATCGCCGCAAGCCGCCCAAACGAGGCAAAGACAGGTCGCAAGAAGCCGGCTACGCATGCGGCCTCCGAAGATACCGCCCGACGGTGCCCCTGGCTAGCTCTGCCTCGGTACGCTGACCCGCACGACGACGTCCGGTTTGACCTTCAGGGCACCGAGCGCCGCGGTGTAGGGCTTTACACCAAAATCCGGCTGGTGAATCCGCACCTCCGCCACCCACCGGTCGCCGTCCGCTCGAACGCTGGTCTGGATCCCGCGGGACTTCCCGTGAATCTGGAGCGTGCCCTCGACCGCAAAGCCCTCGCCTCTCGGAACGACGTTGGTCGAGTCGAACCGGATCTCGGGATGCTTGCGCACGTGAAGCACGTCCTTGACCACGTTGTCGTGAATCTTCTTCTTGTCGCCTTTGCTCAAGGTGGATGGATCGTCCCGCCCATCGACCTGTGCGCACGCCACTTGAATGCTGCTCGGATCGAAGGTCGCCTTGATCGCGTGGGTCGTGTCGTCGACTTCGATCGAAAAACGCTCGACTTGCATCTTCAAGTCGTGCGCCAGCCGGGCCAGAAGCCCGTCTTTGAATGAGAACACGAGGCATTCGGAGTTGTAGGCGTCGTAGCGAGCCATGGTCGGCGATGTAGCGCACGCCGAACACACGGGCCAGCTCGTTTACAGTAGTATTACAGTCACGGCGTCTCGACGTAGTAAGAGCCCAAGAGAATGAACATCTCTTCCTCGGTCGTTACGCCGCCGCCGAGCGGACACGCGTCGCAGGTTCCGCCTTCGCCGCACACTGCGTCGTCGCCGTTGCAAAGCATGCCCTCGTTCGGACCGCCGAAGCAAGAACGCTGATCAGGCTCGCAGCCGCAGGTGAAGATATCGACACCCGCCGTGCTCGCGATAGGCGCGAAGTTCGCGACGAACTCGCACGTTTCCGCATTGGGCTTGATCGAGTTTCGGCGAACGTCCAACGGATTGCTCT
>DATIUW010000148.1:0-1760 GCA_035466435.1 Polyangiales bacterium
TGGAACGAGGCCTTCGTGTTCTTCAAACACGAGGATGAAGGCGCCGCCCCCCGGTTGGCGCAGCGGCTCTCGAGCCTCTAGATGGCCGGCCGCCTTTCCTATCGGCCGAAATACTCTAAGGTTAGAGGATGACGTTAGAGAACACTCCCAACACCGTCGATCGAGCTTCGACCGAGCACACTCCCCACGAAGTCGTCGAAGCGTTCATATCCGCATTGGAACGCCTCGATTTGGACGCAGCACTCGCGTGGGTGGCCGACGACGTACGATGGGTCAACGTCCCCTGGAAGAGCGCGACCGACAAGCGCCGGTTCGAAAAGGTGCTCCGTGCCATGTTCCGCGATGCGACGCGCTTCGAGGTGCGGTACGCCGACATTCACGAGCGCGGCGACGGCGTCGTGTACACGGACCGAGTCGATGTCTTCGAGGGCGGCGGCATTGCGATGACCCTTCCGGTGCGAGGTGAATTCCGCGTGAAGAACGGACGAATCACCGAATGGGTAGACCGCTTCAGCTGGCTCGTGCTCCTGCGCGAGTTGGGGACCAGCCTCCCGGGCATCCTCAAGCATCGCCTGGGCCGCTAACGGACGCCGCTCACCAGACGACGCGGTGCGTCATTTGAGCTCCTCTGTCCATGGATTGCGTCTCACGGGCCGCGACAAAACGTCTGGTCTGCGAGCGTAGGATTGGTATGGTCCGCCGTCACGCGTTCGAAACACTAGGGCGCAGGAGAGTGATGATGGTTCGTCGACTGGCTTTGATTGGATTGTGCGGAGCCTTGGCTGTCGCAGGTTGTGGTTCGGACGATGACGCTGCCGCGGGAAGCGGCGGCTCCGGAGGCGAAGGCGGGTCCGGGGGCGCAGGAGGCGACACCGTCGATGCCTGCGGAAACCCCGTCACCGAAGACGACGGCGATCCGGGAGACGGTAACTACAGCGCGAGCATCGTGTGGACGGAGTACGGCATCCCGCACGTCACTGCGGATGATTGGGGCAGCTTGGGCTACGGCGCGGGATATGCCTACGCCAACGCAAACTTCTGTGTGCTGATGAAGGAAGTCATCCGCGCCAACGGCGAAAGCTTACGATGGTTCGGCGAGTCCGGAGGCAGCCTGGCCGACGACCTGATCTACCGCTTCTACAATACCGATGAGTACATCGAGAACGAGTTCATCGCGGCCGCGGACGAGAATCTCCAAGCCTTGAGCCGCGGCTATGCGGCCGGGTTCAATCGGTATCTCGAGGAAACCGGAGTCGAGAATCTGGCGACGGGACCGGAGGGCTGCCGAGGTGAGGACTGGGTACGGCCCATCACACACATCGATCTCGGCAAGGTGTACCGAAAGCTCATCGTGCGTGCGGGGATCGGCACGCTCGCTCCATTGATTCTCGCGGCGGATGCGCCCATCATGTCCACGGCCGCAGCGACGCCCGTGCTCCGGGAGAGCTTCGTCATCGAAGACGCAGACTGGGGCATGCCCGCGCCGACCGCGATGGGAAGCAACGCCTACGGCATCGGACGTGAGGGTTCCCAGACCGAGCACGGCATCTTGCTCGGAAACCCGCACTTTCCCTGGCGAGGCCCAGAGCGCTGGTTCATGCACCACCTCACGATTCCCGGCGTCTACGACGTCATGGGCGCTTCGCTTCAGGGCGTTCCCGTCGTGAACATCGGCTTCAATGAGAATCTAGCCTGGTCACACACCGTGTCGACCGGTCGCCGGTTCACCGGCCACGAGCTTCGGCTGCTCGAGGACGACC
>DATIUW010000149.1:0-1730 GCA_035466435.1 Polyangiales bacterium
AGTACACGCCGAGATGCGCGATCGGCGTGATGAGGTGTGGCTCGGGATGCGTGAAGATCTCCGAATGCGCACCCATCATGCGCTGAAGCAGCGTCGACCCCGCGCGCGGCGGCGAAATGACGAAGACCAACGACATGACGCCTTAGTCGCGGCTCTGCTCCCGCGCCGCCAGTTGACGCAAGACGTACTGCAGGATGCCACCATGAACGTAGTACTCGACTTCCTGCGGCGTATCGACACGGGCCGTCACGGTAAATGACTTCCCGGCGTCCGTTTGCACGGAAAGCTTCTTGCCTGGGGTCAGGCCTTCGGAGATCCCCGAGATCGAGAACGTCTCTTCCCCCGTGAGGCCGAGGGTCTCGTGACTGCTGCCCGGCTCGAGCTCGAGCGGCAACACACCCATTCCGATGAGATTCGAGCGGTGGATGCGCTCGTAGCTCTCCGCGATCACGGCGCGTACGCCGAGCAACAAGGTGCCTTTGGCCGCCCAGTCGCGGGACGACCCCGTGCCGTACTCCTTGCCGGCGATGACCAGTAGCGGCGCGCCATCTTGCTGATATCGCATCGCTGCATCGTAGATGCTCATTTGCTCGTTCGTCGGCAGGTAACGAGTCACGCTTCCCTCGGTGCCGGGCGCGAGCAGGTTGCGAAGACGAATGTTGGCAAACGTCCCGCGCATCATCACCTCGTGGTTGCCGCGGCGGCTTCCGTAGCTGTTGAAGTCGCGGGGAGCGACGCCGTGCTCCTGCAGGTAGCGGGCGGCCGGGCTGTCGAGAGCGATCGAGCCCGCAGGCGAAATGTGATCGGTCGTGACCGAGTCGCCGAGCAAGCAAAGCACGCGAGCTCCTTCGATGTCTTTTGGCGGCTCGGGATCACCAGGCTCCACACCCTCGAAGAACGGCGGCAAGCGCACGTACGTCGAGTCGGGATCCCACTGGTATCGATCTCCTGGGTCGAACTCCACCTCGCGCCACTGAGGAGGCCCATCGAGCACGACGGCGTAACGCTCCAAGAATTGCTCCTTTTTGACCGACGCGCGCAGTGTCTCGGTGATCTCCTCGTGGGAGGGCCAGATGTCGCGAAGGAAGACGTCGTTGCCCGACTCGTCCTGCCCGATGGGGTCCTTGTCGAAATCGATGTCCATCGTCCCGGCGAGGGCGTAGGCGACGACCAAGGGCGGCGATGCGAGATAGTTGGCCTTCGTCAGAGGATTGACGCGGCCCTCGAAGTTACGGTTCCCGCTGAGCACCGAGGTCACCACCAAGTCCTCGGCTTTGATCGCTTCGGCGATTTCGGGGTCGAGGGGACCGGAATTGCCGATGCAGGTCGTACAGCCGTATCCCACCAGATTGAACCGAAGGGCCTCGAGCTCGTCCATCAGACCAGACCTGTCGAGATACTCCGTCACCACCTGCGAGCCTGGCGCGAGGCTCGTCTTCACCCACGGCTTGGTGCGAAGCCCTTTCGCGACGGCCTTTTTGGCCACGAGCCCTGCCCCGAGCATGACGGAAGGATTCGAGGTGTTCGTGCAACTCGTGATCGCGGCGATCACCACTGCTCCGTTCCGCAAGGTGAACGTGTCGTCGCCGCGAGTCACCTGTGTGGCGGCATCCGCGGGAGCCTCGAACGCACGCAGGGCCTCGTGCCAGGAGGGCTTCGAGTCCGTCAGGGCAATGCGATCTTGAGTACGCTTCGGTCCCGCACTCGACGGCACCACGTCCCCTAGATCG
>DATIUW010000150.1:0-37712 GCA_035466435.1 Polyangiales bacterium
CCAAACTTGGTCGCGGAATAGGTCGCTTCGTCGTCGAGCGGAAAGCGCCCCGCGAGCGATGCCACGTTCACAATCGTCCCCGAACCCTGCGCTCGCATCGTTGGAAGCACGAGCCTGGTGAGGACGAGCGGCGCGCGTAGATTGACATCGAGTATCTGCAGCATCTCCTCGACTGGCAGCTCTTCGACCGGGCCCCTCGAATTGTACCCGGCGTTGTTGACCAGGACGTCGATGCTGCCGTAGCGGGACCTCGCCTCGCCGAGGAGTCTTTCGCAGGCCGCCACGTTGGACACGTCGGTCGGCACCGCGTGCGCCACGTCGGTGCCCAGGTCTTCCGCCAGAAGGCGCAGCGGCTCCGCGCGGCGTGCGGCTAGGACGACGTTGGCTCCCTCGGCCACGAATTTGCGTGCGCAGGCCTCCCCAATTCCGGCGCTAGCCCCTGTGATCACCACGGTCTTGCCAACGAACCTACTCATGCGCCGTTCCTTTCGAGGTTGACCTCTTCATCGTCGATCTCTTCGTATCGCCGGCCGGCACGAAGCGCAATCGACGCCACGGGGGGGTCATCGAAGAGAATTCCGGGGCGGTGCATCTTGGGTGTCGCTTTCTTTGGTTTTTGCCTTACAGTCCGGCCGATGACGGACCGAAAAGAACGGCTCGAGTTCGGCGGAGTACCCGGAAATCTCGCCATGATCATCGGGCTTCCCCTGTTTACGGCGTATCTGTTTTTCGCCGTCCGCTTCAACGACGGCCAAGTGCTCCCTGGGCCCGAAGCGGACTGGAACGGCTTCCTGCAAGCCATGGTGCCCACTTGGCGCGCTGCGGTCATCTACGGTGTGTGGTTCGTGTTTCAGGCTCTTCTTCAGAAGTACGCGCCGGGCCGCGAGGTTCTGGGGGCCGAGCTTCCCGATGGAGGCCGGCTGCCCTACCGGATGAACGGGCTGTTCTCTCTCGTCTTCACCTTCATCGTCGTCGCCATCTTGCACTGGTCTGGCTTGTTCTCCATCCGCGAGCTCTACGACCAGTTCGGCGCATTGATCAGCGTGATGACGATCTTCGTCTTCGCGTTCAGCATCTACCTCTATTGGTATGGCAAGCAGCACGGTCAGGCGCGCCACCTGAGCGGGAAATTCATCCACGACTTCTGGATGGGCACCGGTCACAACCCCCGCGTGCCGCCGCGACCGGACGGATTGGATCTGAAAATCTTCTGCGAAGCCAGACCCGGGTTGATCCTCTGGATGTTGATCAACACTTCTTTTGCGTACGTTCAGTACGAACGGTACGGCTTCGTCTCGACCTCGATGGTCCTCGTGTGGTTGTTTCAGATGTTCTACATCATCGACTACTTCTGGAACGAAGAGGCGATCCTCACCACGATGGACATCAAGCACGAAAACTTCGGTTTCATGCTGGCGTTTGGAGATCTGGTGTGGGTGCCCATGACGTACTCGTTGCAAGCGCACTACCTGATCGATCGCGTTCATTCCCTACCCTGGTGGGGCGCCGCGCTCATCGTCGGGGTCAACATGCTGGGCCTGTACATCTTCCGAGTGGTCAACCTGCAGAAGCACAAGTTCCGCAGTGATCCGGAGAACGCCCGCATCTGGGGCAAGAGAGCCGAGTACATCCAGACGGAGCAGGGCGGTAAATTGTTGCTGTCCGGTTTCTGGGGTTGGTCCCGCCACTTCAACTACGTGGGCGACATCCTGATGGCGCTGTCCTGGTCGCTTCCGTGTCTTTTCGGCTCGGCGCTCCCCTACTTCTACCCGATTTACTTTGCGATCCTGCTGATTCACCGTGAACGGCGCGACCACAATTTCTGCAAGAAGAAATACGGTGCAGATTGGGACCGCTATTGCGAACGAGTCCGTTGGCGCATCATCCCGGGCATCTACTGAGGCTCACTGTCCCCTTTTTGAAAGAGCGGATGCACAGTAGGCTTGGCGGGTATGCCCCGTACACCGGTTGCTTCCACGAAGGTCGAGCGCATCGAGCGAGCATGCCGGGAGCAGACGACCGACTTGCTTGCAGTCGAAGAGCCGCTGCAGATCATCCTCGAGCACGGGGAGGCGCATGCTCGAATGGAGGCACCACTCGCGCTGACCATGCGCACACCGGGGCACGATCGTGATCTGGTCACCGGCTTTCTATATGCCGAGGGCGTCATTGCCGTCCCGGCCGACCTGATCGGGTTGCGGCACTGCGCCCGGTCCGAGACCCCTGAAAACGTCGTTCGGGCCGTTCTGCACGAGCACGTGGTGGTTCCGTCGCGGTTGATGGAACGCAACCTGATGATGACCAGCGCCTGCGGAGTGTGCGGCGAACGCACGATCGAGGCGCTCTCGAAGCAGGGATGCACGGCACTCGCAGTCGAAGCAGAGACCTTCCATCCGCGAGCCATCCGGCAAGCGCTTGCCTCGCTCGAGGCGTCGCAAGCATGCTTCCGTCACACCGGGGGCACGCACGGGGCGGCGCTGTTCGATCGGTCTGGCCACCTCCTGCTGCACCGGGAAGACGTGGGCCGCCACAATGCCCTCGACAAGCTGGTGGGCACCTGGCTCCGCCGCTCGACCGGCGATCCAGCAGGTTGCTTCGTCGTGGTCAGCAGCAGAGCCAGCTTCGAGCTCGTGCAAAAGACGGTACGCGCCCGCTTTCCGATGATGGTCGCAATCGGAGCGGCCTCGAGCTTGGCAGTCGAGACTGCACGACGTTTCGGCCTCACGCTCGTCGGCTTTGCAAAGATGAACCGATTCAACATCTACTCGGGCGCGGCCCGCATCGAGCGCGATCGCGACGAGCTCGCATTCGTCGAAGGCGGAGCGGGTTGATGCGGAAGAACCAGCCTACCCCCGCCGAGCCCCCGGAAAAAGACGACAATCTGCGCATCGACGCACCTAAAACCAAGGCCGCCGGCCTAGCCTCCGTGCGCTCGGCGTTCGCGCACATGTTCCGGCAGGGTCATTCGGTTCCTTCGGCGGTGCGTGTTCTCGGTCAGATGAATCAAACCGACGGTTTCGACTGTCCGGGCTGCGCCTGGCCCGATCCGGATGACCGCGCTTCGCTGACCGAGTTTTGCGAAAACGGCGCCAAAGCCGCCGCCTGGGAAACCACCCGGAGGCACCTCGATTGGAAGTTCTTTCAGCAGTACAGCATCGATGACCTAGCCAAGCAGTCCGACTATTGGCTCGGGCAGCAGGGACGTTTCACCCAGCCGCTCATGCTCCGGCCCGGCTCCCGCTTCTACGAACCGATCGACTACGAAGAAGCATTCCAGCGAATCGGAAACGCGCTCCAGAACCTCGGCTCGCCCCACGAAGCCATCTTCTATACTTCGGGGCGAACCAGCAACGAGGCCGCCTTTCTCTACCAGTTGTTCGTGCGCGCATTCGGCACGAACAATCTCCCCGATTGCTCGAACATGTGTCACGAATCGAGCGGCGTCGGTCTCGGCGAAACCGTGGGCATCGGCAAGGGCTCGGTGACGCTCGACGACATCCACGACGCCGACACCATCATCGTCATGGGTCAGAACCCGGGGACGAATCATCCCCGGATGCTGACCGCCCTGCAAAAGGCGAAGAAGAACGGCGCGATGATCATCGCGATCAACCCGCTGCCGGAAGCGGGATTGATGGGCTTCATCAATCCAAAGAGCCCTGCCCAGCTTCTCTCTGGTGGGACGTCCATCGCAGACCTCTTCTTGCAAGTTCAAATCAACGGAGACGTGGCGCTGCTCAAGGCGATGATGTGCTTGATGCTGAAGGCCGAAAGCGAGGCACCCGGCACCGTGCTCGATGAAGACTTCATCGGCTTGCACACCGAGGGCTTCGAAGCGTTGCGCGCCCACCTGCAAGCGCAGGACGTCGACGCGCTGATCGACGCGTCGGGTGTCTCGCGGGAAGCGCTGGAACAGGCCGTGTCCATCGTGCTTCGCAGCCGAAAGACGATCGTCTGTTGGGCGATGGGTCTCACCCAGCACAAGAACGGTGTCGGCAACGTACGGGAGATCGTCAATTTCCTGTTGATGCGGGGGAGTATCGGCATCCCGGGCGCCGGCACGTGCCCGGTGCGCGGGCATAGCAACGTGCAGGGAGACCGGACGATGGGCATCCACGACCGGCCGTCCGAGGCCTTTCTCGACCGGGTGCAATCGGTATTCGGATTCGACCCTCCGCGGGAACACGGCTTCAACACGGTCGAAGCGATTCAGGCCATGTTGGAAGGCCGCGCCAAAGTGTTTTTTGCGATGGGTGGCAACTTTCTCCAAGCGACGCCCGACACGCAGCGCACGGCTCGCGCGCTCCAGCGCTGCGAGATGCTGGTGCACGTGAGCACCAAGCTCAACCGCAGCCATCTACTACACAACAAGTGGACGATCATCCTTCCTTGTCTCGGGCGCTCCGAGATCGACCAGCAAGCGTACGGCCCGCAATTCGTGACGGTCGAGAACTCGATGGGCGTGGTCCACAGCTCCCAAGGCCATCTCAAGCCGGCGCACCCCGATCTCTACAGCGAGCCCTCCATCGTGACCCGAATCGCCCAGGAGGTATTGGGACCCGACTTCCCGGTGAGCTGGTGTTGGTTGATCGAAAACTACGACCGCATCCGCGACTTGATCGCGCAAACGATCCCCGGCTTCGAGGACTTCAATGCACGCGTACGACGACCGGGCGGATTTCATCTCTACAATGGCGCACGCGAGCGCAAGTTCCACACGGACACCGGTAAGGCGAAGTTCACGATCAACGAAGCTCCCGACCTCGATCTGCCCGAAGGGACCTTTCGCATGATGACCATGCGAACACACGACCAGTACAACACGACCGTGTACGGAAACGACGATCGTTACCGCGGTATCAAAGGCGGAAGACGTGTCGTATTCGTCAACGAGATAGACATGCGCGAAGCGGGTCTTTCCGCGGGCACCTTGGTCGACCTGACCAACGACCACGGCGGGCGACTACGTATCGCACCACGGTTCACCGTGGTTCCGTACCCGATTCCACGCCGCTGCGTGGGGACGTACTTTCCCGAGGCCAACGTCCTCGTTCCCCTCGAGCGCTACGCCGACGGAAGCTTCACCCCTGCGTCGAAGGACGTCGTCGTTCGCCTGGCGCCGAGCCCTTGAAAAGGGGAGCTGCCGGTCAGAGGCGGCGTAGGACCTCGTCCGCCGCTCGTTCGCCGGACTGAATCGCGCCTTCCATGTACCCGATCCACTCGGTGGCGGCCTCCGTGCCGGCCCAGTGAATCCTGCCTTCGGGTTTGCGAAGGTACGCAAAGGAGTGCGTCAGCACGCCGGGCGGCAACCCGCCGACCGGACATCCGCGCGACCATGCCTCCGCGCCCCAGTCGAGCTCGTGGTACTCCTGAAACGAACGCGCCTGCTCCCCGAAGTAACGCTCGAGCTTGGCCATGACGCGCCGCTGACGATCCGCCTCGGGTTGGGAAGTCCAATGCCGTGCCTGGCTGCCGACGATGAAGCCAACCAAGGCCGGCTGCCGCCCGTCGTGCGATGTGTTGTCGTACATCACGCTGAGCGGCCCATCACTGCTCACCACCTCGCCCGAAAAACCCGCTTCGCGCCAAAAAGCACGCTCGTAAGTCACCAAGACTTTGACCGCCGCACCCATGGCGAACCGCTGGGTGAGCTGATCGCGGGCCACCGACACCAGCGGATCGTACTCGATTCGACCCGCCAAGTTGGGCGGGATCGCGACGATCGCAAAGCGTCCCCCGATCGCATCTCCTTCCGAGACGGCATCGACGCGGTCGCCGCTCTGCACGAGCCTGCGGACGGGCATCCCGAGATGCACTGAGTCTCCGAGCTCGGCTGCAAGCGCTTGCGAGACGGACTGCGCCCCAGCGACGAAGCGATCCTGTTGCGCACCGCCCCGCACCTCCGAGAGCTTGAGCAAACCGCCGCCCGCATTGAGATACATCAGAAAGTAGAGAGCGGATAGGTCACGAGCTTCGGCGCCAAAGATGGTGCGCACCGCAGCGTCCATGACAGCGTTGATCTTGCTCGACTTCACGAACTTCGCCCGCCAGGTTTCGAGCGTCTCGGCGTCGAGGGCCTGCGCACCGTCCATGCTGAGGGGCGCGCTTGGTGAGACCTGCTTCTGGACTCGGTTCAGGTAGCTCAGCGCCCCTTGCATTTGAATCAAATTCGGAATCGAAAGCGATGGAATCGAGCGTTTGTAGGTCGAGACGTTCCCTTCGACCTCGAGAACCTTCTTGCCTTTGGCGTAAGTAGGAAAGGTCTGGATTCCGAGCTCGTTGACCAGCGCCCAGAGCCGCTCTTGCCCAGGCCCAATCCACTGTCCGCCGAGGTCGAAGTCGCCCTCGCCGATTCGCGTCGTCCGCGTCCTGCCGCCCACCCGATCACGAGCTTCGACCACGACGACGGACGCTCCCTCTTTCCGGAGCTTTCGCGCCGCGCAAAGCCCCGAGAGGCCGGCGCCGACCACCACCACATCCGCCCGCTCACCCATCGCCACAGCTTATAGTATCCGCCGCGCAACTACTCAATCTTGATGATCTTGCGTGGCGCATTCCGCTTGCGTCGGGGTCGCCTCGAAATCTCGAAAGCCTGGTCGATCACGAACAGCTCGTGAGCGTCGGGAACCGTCAGAAGCCGCGTAGGGTTTCGTGGGACGAGAAGCGGTTGCGTCGACGTGTCGAGGCGAAGGTCGAGCTCCGTGCCTGGGGCCGTCACCGTGGAAACATGGGCCACGCCCGCAGCGTTGGTTCGACCTACGACCCGGTCGTCCACGAGCACGGGGAGACCTCCGCCGTTGTGCGCGCGGATGACGATCAGCACGATGCGCTTGCTCGGGGGACATCGGAGCGCGATTTCCATCGTCGGCAGGCTCGACTCTCGAAGGCTTCGGTTGTCGCGCAGTCTCAGCATCGTGGGTTCCCGCGGATCGCGGTATCCCTCGGGACAGTCGTGCTCGATTCCCACGAGACTCCCCAGCTCCCTGGCGAGGGAAGCTCGAAGCTGTCCGGAAGCACTGCTCACGCCAAGCAACCTTCCATCGACGGTGATCCGTACACCCCCGAGCGGCACGCTGGGATCGGACTCCACTACCAGGTCCAGCATCACGACCTGTATTTCCGGGGAGGTTTCTCCGCATGAACAAATGACCGCGCCTGCGAGCACGGCCAGCAAGGAGCGGACTAGCGGCATGGCGCACCGAGCGCGCGGCTGCTCTGCCCGAGGCACTTCTGCTTGGACTCGAGGACAATCACGGCATCCGCAAACGCTCGATCCTCGGGGAACGAAGCAGCGAGCGCCCGATAGTGCTCGAGCGCAGCAGGGTAGTCGTTGGCAACCAGGAGATCGGCGCCGCGTCGCTCCATCGCGATTCGGTCCACCGTTCGTGAGGCGCTCTGCGTCGATGTCGCGGCTGACTCGGAAGTGCGGCCGTCCCACGTGAACGCCGAGAGCGCTCCCGGGCTCGCGGACTGCGCCGTCCGCGGCGAATCGTGTGCGCTGGTGATTTCGTCGACGACGGCGCGCAACGCACGTGCTTTCGAATGCTCCCGATAGGCGAAAACCGATGGGACGAGAAGCATGACGGCGAAGAGGAACGCGCCCGCGGCATGCCACCATCGGATCCCTCGAAGACCCGAGCGCCGATGTCGCGAATTCGATTCGACGACCTCGGCAGCAGCTGCGAAGCCGGTCTCGACGGCTCTACGGTGCTCGTGGAACCGTTGATCGACGATCGTGGGCTCTTCTCCGTGCTCGTCGATGACCAGCGTACGCGGAAGACTCATGCAGGCACCTCCACGCCTGCACGACGCTCGAAGAGGACGTCGAGCTGGTAGCCCACGGACGGGTCGTGCCCGAGAACTTCGACGACGTGGGTCACGCAACGTCGCCCGTCCGAGAGACGCGAAACCTGCACGATCACGTCGACCGCAGATGCAATCTGCGCTCTCAAGACGTTCACCGGGACCCGGACATCGCTCATGAGAGCCATCGTCTCGAGGCGGCTGAGGGTGTCGATCGGCAGGGTTCCGTGAACGGTCGAAAGGCAGCCACGGTGCCCAGAGGTCATCGCCTGAATCAGGTCTAGGGCTTCCCCTCCGCGGATTTCGCCGATCACCACTCGATCCGGCCGCATGCGCAGCGTCGCACGAAAGAGCTCACGGATCGTCACGGCGCCCGTTCCTCCCGAATCGGGAGGTTGTGCTTCGAGCTGTACGACGTGAGGTAGCCCGAGCTGCAGCTCCTGAGCGTCCTCGATCACGATGACTCTCTCGTCTTCCTGGATGAGACTCGATAGCGCGTTGAGAAGCGACGTCTTTCCGGAGCCGCTTCCTCCAGCGATCACTACGTTGCGCCTACATCGTATGACGTTCCGGAGCAGCTCTGCGGTTGCGGTGGTGATTGCGCCGGTCTCGACGAGTCGATCGAGAGTGAGACGATCCCTCGGAAACAGACGGATGCATACGTTCGCGCCCCGCCGAGACGCGGGAGGGATGATTGCCTCTACACGAGACCCATCTGGCAGCCTCGCCTCCAGAATGGGGTTCTCCTCGCTGAGCTCCCGACCTACGTACTGGGACAAATTTCGCAACGCGGACATCAAGGCATGCTCGGAAGAAAATCGAATGCCGGTGACGTGCAGTCGCCCGTGTTTTTCCACGTAAATTTCATCGTGGCCGTTGATCATGATTTCGCTGACATCATCGGCCTCCAAAAAGCATTCGATCGGCGCGAGAAGAGAGCGCAGCGTTTGTTGAAATACGCGCAGAGGTACGGTCATGGAACGCCTCCGGGCTCCCACTGACTCCCCTCGACATCAGCTGTGCCGAGCGATTCGAGCGCCTCCGCTGCTTCGAAACCATGAGCGCCTTCTGGCGAGAGTCGCAGGTACTCGCGTAGATGGTGCGTCGCCAAGTCAGTGACGGAGCGCTCGCCGTGGTAGAGCATCCCTAGCCGATAGTGCGCCAAGGCAAGGCTCGGCTGGGCGTCCACGATGGCTTCGAGGTCCGAGCGCGCGCGAGCGAGGTCGCCCAAAGCCTCGTGAATGCTCGCGACCACGAGTCGAAGCGCCCAATGCTGGGGCTGCTTCCGCAAGTAAGCGGCGGCGTGCTGGAGGGCGGAATGATAGCGTCCTCCGGCGATACAAACGCGGACGAGCCAAAAGACGCTTCTCGCTTCGTCATGGCCGCGTTGCTTTGCCGCATTCAAATACTGCTCGGCACGCTGCAGGTCTCCTCGCTCTGCATGGTAGAGCCCGGCGGTGAAGAGTTGGTCACCCGTGATTCTCGTCGCTGCGTCGACGCGACGCTCGGCGCTACGTGCTGCCGAATGGTGGCAGCCTGGCAGCAATCCGAGAAGATGCGCAAATCCCAATACGAGAAGCGTCTCATGGGACCAAACGCTCACCCGCCGTGAGCCAGCCCATGGTACCTTCGAGCCATTCGACATAGTCATGTTCCCCTAGGTGTTCGGTGAAGAGCAACAGTTGCCGCGCCTCTGCGCGCGCCTCGGCCCATCGTCTCGATTCGAGGGCACGCATCAGGTTCATCCGTGCGGCTGCGTAGTCAGTCTGCACTCGCGTCGCGAGCGTGAGCGCCGCCGACTCGACGCGTGCGACGTCAGCGGTAGAGCCTGAAAAGCGATAACAACTGATCGCCTCTTGATGACGGCGAAGCGCCGCGACACCGTCGCGTGGATCGTACGGGTACCGATCCGCTCGCAAGCGACCACGGGCCTCCAGCTCGCGACCGAGCTCGCGAGCGCGGCTCGTGCGCGGACATGGACGCTCCGACTCGAACAACGAGGGCGCACCGGGCGCCAGCGCCGCCACCGCCGAGGTCGGGTGACGCAGCACTGCCCAAAGGGCCGCAGCAGCGCCCATTCCGAACAGAACCAGGCCCAGGCGCCATGCGATGCCGGAGCGGAAACGAGTCAATGGCTCGACGACTCCATCCGTCATGAGACCCCGAGGCCCCCGGTCATCAAACGGACGACGACCGGACCGAGAAGGAGAACGATCACGCAGAGGAAGATCAGTGTCATTGGACCGATGAGCATGAGCGCCGCGTCCGAGGCCAGTTCCTCGGCTGCGATGCTGCGACGGAGCCTCTGTGTCTGGGCTTGTATCGCCAGCACCGGTCCGAGCGGGCTGCCTTTGTCTTCTGCTTGAACGATTGCATTCGCGAGCTCTCGAACTTGATCGGTGGGGATTCGGACTGCGAGCCTTTGCAGCGCGCTACGGCGCGTGTGACCGAGATCGAGCTCTCGCAGGACGCGTGCAAGCTCTTCGATGATCGGTTCACGGGAGTCCGGCGCACTGCTCACGATACGGCGCAAGGACCCCGGGAAATCCAGTCCGGCGCTCATGCACATCGCCGCGAGCTCGAGGACGCTGGGAAGCGAACGATTGACCGTACGCGCTCGGTCTCGCCCGATTGCCTGTACTCGGAGCCAAGGCGCGATGGCACCGAGAAGGCAGGCGATGGGAACCAGGCCCCAGGGGAAACCAAGCAAGCTGGATGCGGCAGCCGCCGATGCTCCCAGCAAAAGAGCGCTCAGTGCTGCGATGCCGAAGAGCTCGTCGGCCGAAAGACCGAGATACTCGCCAGCCTGGGTCAGCGCCCGCCGAACGGAAACGCGCAGATCGTTCGAGGGCACATGCTGGAACCAAGACCCGACGAAACGGATCGCAGGCTCCACGATCATGAAGACACCGCTCGTCTCGAGGGCTCTTCTGCGTTCCACGCCGCGGGCACCCAACCTGGGCCGTTCCAGCATGGGGGTTCTTGCGATCTGGAAGGCGACGCCAGAAACACCGAAAACGACAGAGATGAAGGCGCCGACCAGAACGATATCGCTGGCTACGCTCATAAGTCCGCCCGTACGATGTAGTGAGCCCAAGAGACGGCGAGCCCCCAAGCGAGGGAACAGCCAACGAGTATTGCTCGTCCGTACGCATGATCGAGCATCGGCTCGAACCAGCTCGGGTCGAGCCATGCGATGATGATGCAAAGAACGAAGGGCACAGCGGCCAAGACGAAGACCTGACCTCGGCCCTCTGCCGTCTTCGCGCGAAGCACTCCCTCCAAGCGTGACGACTCACGCAGCGCTGCGGAGGCGCGCTCCAACGTCTGGGGCAGATCACCTCCCGTCTGCCGCGCCACGACGATGGTCCCAAACGCACCTGAAATCAGGGCGCTACGGATGCGGCATGCCAAGGATTGAACCGCTCTGTCGAGCGACACCCCGAGGCGGATCTCCTTGACCAATAGATCCACTTCCTCTCGGAAGGGCTTCGGAGCGAGACTCACGGTGGATGCGATTGCCTCACCCACGGACGAGGTGGCCTTCAAGGCGTTGGCGAGCATCAGCAACCACGTATCGAGCTGCGCCTCCAGCTTCGCGACGCGCCCCAGGTGTCGCCTGTGGAGCACCCAGGGAGGTGCAAGCAATGCCACGAGCGCACCCACGACGAAGGCAGGATGGCGGAGGAGCATGAAGAGCACGAAAGCAACCGCGGTCGCCACGAGCTGAAGGCGCAGTATTCGAGCGCCACCGATGTCGAGCATGAGAAAGCTCGTGTGATGCTCGAGCCGTGATTCGTAGCTCGCCAAGACCCGCTGAAGCGGGGCGATGGGGGATTCCACGGCCAAGTAGACTGCCACGGAGGTCCCGATGACCGCGCATGCGCCGCCGACCCAGAGCAGAGGCGTGGAAGCGATGCTCACAGGTAGTCTCCGTCTGCGATCAGGTTTTGCGTGATGAACTCGTCGATGAAGGTCGGCACGTAGCCGGTAGAGCGATGCTCACCAAGCACTTCGCCATCGGGGCCGGTGCCATTTCGCTGAAAGACGAAGATGTCGTGAAGAAGAACCTCTCCTCGGTCGCCGAGCCTCCCGACTTCCGTGATCGAGCTCAGACGACGGGTTCCATCCGAAAAGCGGGTCTGCTGAACGATCACGTGGATGCTTGCGGCAATCTGCTGTCTTATGGTCTGTGGCGAAAGCTCGAGACCTGCCATCATGCATAGCGTTTCGATGCGCTTCAGCGCTTCTTTCGCGCTGTTCGCGTGCGTGGTGGTCATCGAACCCTCATGCCCCGTGTTCATGGCCTGAAGCATGTCGATGGCCTCTCCCGCACGGCATTCCCCGACCAGGATCCGGTCCGGGCGCATGCGTAGGGCGTTCTTGAGCAAGTCGCGAATCGTATAAGCGCCTTGGCCTTCGAGGTTCCTCGGCTTCGATTCGAGCGCCACCACGTGCGGTTGCTCGAGCTTCAGCTCCGCAGCGTCCTCGATCGTGATGATGCGTTCGCCAGGCGGAATCTCGGTGGACAAGACGTTCAGAAGCGTGGTTTTCCCGCTTCCCGTACCTCCGGAGATCAGGATGTTTTTTTTGGCGCGCACGCATCGTCGGAGGAAAGCAGCCATTGGGCTGCTCAGACTTCGTAGGGACACCAGCTCCTGCATTTGCAGCGGTCGTTGGGAGAACTTTCGGATGGTGATGCAAGGACCTCGGATCGCGAGCGGAGGAATGATCGCGTTGACTCGGGAACCGTCTTCGAGCCGCGCATCGACCATCGGTGTGCTCTCGTCGATTCTGCGGCCCAGGGGAGTCACGATTCGTTCGATGGCCGCCCTGCACGATTCCTCGTCGCTGAAACGAAGCGGAGTGAGGCCGATCTTGCCTCGTCTCTCCACGTAGATGGTCGTGGGATCGACGACCATGATCTCCGAGACGCTGTCGTCGTCGAGTAGGTCTTGCAGCGGACCGAGCCCCAATACCTCATCGGTCATCTCCGCGATGAGCTGCTCCCTTCGTTCGAGATCGCCGATCTCCGATTCGAAGCCGGCAACGATCCGCTGCAAGGCCTCGACCACGCGCGGCCGGAGCACGGCGTCATCCATGTCGGCCCCGTCGAGAGAAGCGAGCTCGAGGTGGTCCAGAAGCGACTGGTGGATACGACGTCGCAGCTCGGGAGGCACGGCACGGGCCGACGCCAGCGTAGAGAGCTCCTTGACCCGTAGCCTGTACGGGCCCACCCGAATCTGGCCACTCGGCGGCAACAACCGGCCGGCAGACCGAACGAGCTCCTGGTCGAGAACCGTGCCGTTAGAGGACTGATCGATCATCCGAAAACCATCCGGGTAGCGCTCGATGCGGGCGTGAAAACGGCTGACTTCCGGCGAGTCCAAGACGACGTGACAGCTCGGGTCGCGTCCTATTCGCAGGCTAGTCACGTTTGGAACGGTGATCTCTCTTTCCGCTCCGTCGGGGGTCACCACCGAAACGCTCAGCCCCGCGTTCATTCGAGCCTTCTTTCGCGCCCTAGACGGGGCTCATCGACTAGATGCTGGGCATCGACACCGCCTTGAAAGCGTTCGTAGACGCGCAGCGCCTCTTCGACGCGGTCGCGCTGCGCCATGCTCACGGGCTCGACGACCGACGGCACGATGAACATGTATGCTTGATTGTCATCGACCTCTCGCGCATGCCGGCCGAACAGCGCGCCGATGAAAGGCACCATACCGAGGCCAGGAATGCCGTCCTTGGTCCTTCTCTCGCTTCGAGCACGAATGCCTGCGAGCGAAACCGACTGACCAAGCTCCAAGTTGACTAGACTCTGTACGCGCGATGTGGTTCGGCCTGGGATTCCGCGAATGCCTCGATCAGCGTCCAAATCGGAAACGTCCGCGCTGATTTCCAGCTCGATCCTGCCGCTCTGGGCGTCATATCGAGGCAGCACCGTGAGCTTGGTGCCGAACTCGATCACCTGAACGTTGACGGTGAGGTTGTTCTGCACCTGCACGTTGAGCTCGCCGCCCGACGTGAACACGGCTTCAGTCCCATTCGCCGTCACCAAAGTGGCCTGTCGGTATAGCTTCGCCCAACCCTTCGCTTGGGCGAGGTCGAAGCTCGGAAGGAAAGTCTGCGGCAGGATCTGAAACGTGCTCTGCGTCGGCTGAGCGTTGCCGCCCGTCACTGCGAACGAAGCTTGAGAGGGGGTGAGCGTGCTCCCGACGTTTCCAGGCCAGTTGAGGCCGATCCGGTGTGTGTACCGGTCCTGTATCATTACGAAATAGAGATCCAAACGAATGTTCTCGCGTCCGCCGAATCCCTTGACGGCGTCCGCTGCAATCACACGGATGGTGTGCTGAATCTGGGTACCGTCGTATCGGATCAGAAGGAGAGATGTCGTTCCGACCTTTTTTCCGACGATGACGAAGCGGCTTTGATCCCGCGTCACGCGCACGTCGACGAAGCCCGGCACACCCTCGGAGTAGCTCTGCACGCCCAGGGCCGAGAGGCTTTTCTGCTCTCCAACGCGCAACACGACCGTGCTCGGTGGCTCCGGGCCGGCGTCGGCGGCGCTCGAACGTGAAAAGACCACGATGATCGTCGCAAGCAGGGAACAAATGGCGACGTCGAAACGAGGCACGCTAATCCAGCCTCTCGATTAGTGCTTTGCGCTGACGGCGCTCGCGCTCCTCGAGCTTCAGAACGTCCGAGTCGTCGGTCTCGGTGAGACCCTCGTTGATCTCGAGGTCGTTGACGTTTCGCAAGATCAGACTGAGCTCGCCTCCACGCTTGGCTTGCGCCAGCAGGCTAGCCTGCTCCATCGTCACCAGGAGCGTCACCGAAGACGAACGTCCCACGGTCGCGCCATCATGATTCGCCTCCACGCTGTTCCCTACGGCGAGCACGAGCAGGTTCTGCAGAAGGGGCACGGTAACTACGCCAGACTCGTGGCCTGGCTTCGGCTTGGTCAGCAGGACGTCGATCCGGTCGCCCGGCAAAAGCAGCTCTCCAAGCGCCCGTCTGCTGCCTTGCTCGACGGAAATGGCTCGCATCCCTCGGGGAATTCGGCTCGACAAGGAAGCGCCACCGCGCTCTGACGCGGCCAGGTCGGTCCAGAGAAGCGTTTGATTGGCTTCCAAATCGTTCGCGGCGCGGACACCCAGCACCCGCGACAGATCGGAAGCGAGAACGTTGCGCTTCTCGACATAGGCTTCGGGAAGTGTACGCACGACCAGTGCCTGCTCGTCGAGAGGTTGGTCGGCGCTCACCTCCTTGCGCGTGGCCAGGAGCTGAACGAGCTCTCCGCCTCTGACCTCGTGCTGGAATCGTCGGACGTAGACCGCCAAGAGGACGAATCCGAACATCGCGACCGCCATGGAGACCACCAAAGGCATTCGACTCGGCGTCCGGCTTTCATTCATGGCTCCTCCGATGCGAGAATCGTCAGCGTGGTCCGCGCATGCTCCGCCGGGTGGGCGAGCACCGTGATGAGATTCCCTCGGCTCTCGGCTGACAGCATCCGGATGCGATCGATCTGGGTCGATTCGCCCGGGTATCGATGCAGGATCCTCCAACCGTGGATGGGCAGCACGGCTCGGTAGAACGCCTCGAGCTCTTCTGGCGAGTGCGCATCGGTGACGTAACTGAAGAGCCCACTCGGGCTCCCGACCTCCCATGCGGATAGGAGTCGTTGCATGTCTTTGGGCCGAGGAAGCCCTTCGAGATCGCGACCTTCGGCGTCGCGGCCTTCCATCGGGACGAGCTTTTGGACCAGCGCGCTCGAGCTCGTCCAGATGGCCAGAACGAAGCTGCGCTCTTCGCCGCTACTGTCGTCAGCCTCGACATAGGTGTAGCGAAGCGTCCCAATGCCGTCGAGGTCCCCGCTTCGAGAAACGCCCAGCAACTGGTGGAGAACGCTTTGCAGGTCGGAAGCCGCTCCAAAGTCCGCGCATGCGACGTAGCCGCGGTTGCTGCTCCGACCACTCGACGTCGCCAGCACGCCCAGTGCGGGCGCTGCGCGGCCGACGGGACCGCCGATGGCTTCGCCGACGGCACGAAAGACTCGGGCATGCCCCTCAGCGCACGCCCTCTCGTAGTGAGAGAGCACCTGGTCGAGCGGCGCGTCGACAGATTCCGCGCGCAGCGAAACTCGGGCGCCGTTGACGCGAAGATCCCGAACTTTGCCGGGCTGCGAGCCCGGAAATCGCATCAGATCAGAGCCGATGTCGAGCAACGTCTCGTCGATCTCCGCGTGCGCCGCCTGGGCGAGCATCGCCGTCACGACTGCAAGCAACCCCACGACGAGCGCGGCGAAGAATGCCGATCGCACGACTACGGTCGTCGCGATGCCGGATCCCGAATCGGGGCCTCTAGCGGCAGACTTCACTTGCATACTCCGTGTTGGCCAAACCTGCTGCGCAGGCGTGCTCGAGGATCGTGTCGCCTCCTTCGGTGCGCCGAGTCTTCGTGTTGCACAAAAGCGTGGTGACCCCTCGTTGTGCGGTCTTCGCAGAGCGCCACGTCGAGGGCATGGGCGCCTCGGCGAGCCCCACACCATCGGTGTAGGAGCCGATGAGGTAGTCTCGGACGCGGCCTACGAAAGAGCCGAGCGACATTGCGTGGTCACCGACGTGCTCGAGGTCGTCGAGACCTCCAGCACGAACCCGTGCTTCGGCGGCTTCGCATGAGGGAGAGCTACAGGTGCGGGCGGGGCAGTCCCCCGAATCAGCCTGCAGCCAGGCCAATCTGCGAGCGCGCGCCTTGGCCTCCAGCTTTGCACCGTACATGCCGTTGAGCGCGACGGTGGCCCCGAGAAGAGCTACGAAGAAGGGCAGACTGACTAGCGCTTCCGCAAAGGCCGCGCCTCGTTGCTCTCGTAGTAGCGTGGTGATGTGTTTCCTCATGACGCGCTCCTCAGTGCGCGGAAATCGCATTCAGTGAAAAGTCCCGAATGGCGTCACACAGGCCGCCAAGGCCCCCGACGGGCGCACCGCGTGCCCCTGCACATGCTGCGACGATCCCCCGTGGCACCCACGCACGGGAGACTCGGAAGCGACGCAATCGTGCCCGCCACTTCTGCTTCCACATCCACTCGGCTTTGCCCTCGACGCCGTCGAAGTAGTATTCGGACTGTGCAATACCGATGCGCCCGAGCAGATGAGCACGGTGGAGACCGTTCCGTCCGCGGTCGCCTCCTCCCTGCGCAATGCGCACTCCTCGCTCTCCGCGGGCCCAGTGCGACTGATGTGGGCTCCGGCCGATACTGTATGCGCGGTACTGGAATTCCTCCTGCCCGAGCCAAACCATGGTGCCGTCCTCGCGAGTACCGATGATGCGACGCGCCGGCTCGACCACATCCTCATTGCAGGTGCGGCGTTTGCCCAGACGAAGCGCCCTGCTCACGACGCCGCCGAGGAACTGGAGCAGCCATCTCGGGACCTTCGAGCGCACGTTTGAAAGTCGACCGCCCAGCGCATCGGCCACGCGGTCGCACGTTACGCCGAGGCCACTCTCTTCGACTGGCAACCCTCTAGCTCCTTCGGGAAGCCGAGGACCGAGCACCGGAAGGACGAAGCCGGCGGCCACCGGCGGGTCGTAGACGGGTTCGAAGGCCATGGAGTCGACTGCGCGTGCTTCGGCGAGCAATGGGTAACCGTGCTGCACTGCGTGATGCGCGACATCCAGCGCATCGTGGGCGACACGCACGAACTCTTCGACTACATCGCCGATTCGCTCTACTGCGCTCTCTACCGGCGTGAGCACCCCGATGAGGGGAACGGCTTTCGGAGCGAGCAGGATCGACGCAGCGAGCACCTCGAGCACGGCCAAGATTATCTCCAGCAACACCTCGACGCTTCGAATCACGAGCAACACGCCCGCCGTAATCGCCATGACGACGTTCAACAGGACGTGCAGGTTCATTCCCTTTGCAGCGATGACCGAAGCCGCAAACGCGCCAGAATCGGCGCCATCTTGCATGACCCTGCGATAGAGGACCGCATCGCCAACGCCGAGGACGTAGTAGAGGGTGCCCACCATGAAGAGGGACATGAAGAGCGACATGAGCAGCATCGACCCATGCTCGTGCGCGAGAAGGGAACGAGACTTCGGCTTCATGACGAGCCCCTCGGTCGATAAGCATAGGGTGCGTCTTGAACGAGCAACGTCGACTCATGCGCCAGCTCGGAGAAGTGTCCTCCCGAGATGCGAGACAGAATTGGGAACAGGGCACGGTCGTAGTCCCGTCTGGACTCGAGCTCGTCGAACGATCGGCAGAGGAGCTTTCGCGCGACAGGCACGGTGCACTGATACGCATACGTCACCCGGACCGTGATTTCCGGTTCGGAAGCGACGTCCCCGGCCAGGCCGGGGAACGTCACCGCGAGTGCGAACGGCTGATGATGGAGGGCGCCGAGCAAGACGCGCGCGTCACCTATGGCCTTGCGAATGCTCGGCCGAGGATCGAAGCCCGAGCCGTGGGGTGCGAGCGGGGCAAGCGGCACATAGGCTGCGAGCCGAATGGTGTTCAGCCTCGACCGACCGAGGTTTGCAAGCGTCCTTCCAGACAGTGCGGCAAGAGCGGACTCTGGGGAGTCGCTCGAAGACAGGCGATGCATGGCGGAAAGCAGATCGCCTTCCGCGAAGGACCGCCTCGCGAGGCTCATCTCCGGCTCGCCTGCATATTCGTTCGGGTCGTCTGGCAGGACGACGGCTGCAGAACGAACGGCGGCGTCCGCTGCATTTTTCACCATCAGGTCGGCCCGAGCGATCAGAGCAAGCTGAACGATGCAGAGAAATAGGATCCACAGCGGAAGAAATGCGACCAAAAACTCGAAAAAGACCGCGCCCCGACGATCGTCGACGAGCTCTCTTGGGACGGGACGCACGACTTTCAAAGCCCCCTCCAAGTAGACGCGGAGGCGAGGCGGGACGCGACGAAGATGCTAGTCGCGATGAAAATCGGCCCTCCCATGCGGATGGAGGTGCGGTGGTCGACACTTCGTGCGGCTGCTCCGAGCCAGGGAATCAGCGCGCGCATCGGCCTCACCGCCGCGGCCCAAAGCCAACTCGCGAGCCTGCCCTCCCAAGCCAGCGCCGCAAACGCGACAGCCAATGCAATGACGAAGGCGCTGAGCTGGATCTCGAGCCCTGCGAGAAGGTCGAAGCTCGTGATCGCACCGAGCGCCCCGAGAAGCTTCACGTCCCCACCGCCCATGGCCGAGCGGCGAAAGAGGAAACAGGGAACGAGCGCGCTCAGCAGAGTTGCTGCGAAGCAGCGAAGCGCCGCTTCGAAGCCGAAGAATTGCCCGTAGAGGAAGGGTGAAAGGCCGAGGGGAGGCAGTGTGAGCCAGTTTGGAATCTCCGCCGTTCGCCAGTCGAAGAATGCAGCAACGGCGGCCAAGGCAATCGCTACGCAGAGGGCGACTCGAATCGGCTCCACGACTGAACCGCCCGCTATTGCACTACGTCTGAGATGTAGCCTTCGGCGGCTTCGACTTCGCCGGTCAAAGTCTCGCCGAATTTCTGCCAGGCAGCGATACCCACGACGGCGATGAGACCGAGGACGATGATGTATTCGACCGTCGTCAAACCCTTTTCGTCCGAGACGAGGTTCGGTTTCCTTGTTGATTTCGTTTGCATGAAAGGCTCCTTGCTCAGGGAATGGGTAGAAGGATGAAGAGCTTCGCGAGGTAATAGGCCTGCACCAAGGGCACTCCGAGCCCGTAAAGCGCCAGCCCCACGGTGAGAACGAATGCCCCAAGGACGATGGCGTACTCCGCGAATGCCATGCCCACTCCTCGGCCATCGACGCGAAAGGTTGCGTGGCTCGAAGATGAAACTGCGGCGGTGCCTATCGACAGGCCCCGCTGCCCGCGGACTACCGCACCCTCACCACCGTCGGGCGGTCGTCGGGAAGGGTCAGAATCGCGTTCCACCCGGGGGGCAACGCGGGCTGGGTGAACTGAAACAGATAACGCGCATCCGCAGGCGAAAGATTGATGCAACCGTGGCTGCGGCGGCGGCCGAAGTCGTCGTGCCAAAAGGCGGCGTGAAAGCCATAGGAGCCTTTGAAGAACTGCACCCAAGGGACGTCCTGGATCGAATAGTTCTTGTCGAGGTCGGTGCGCTCGAGGTCGTCCATGTCGGTGTAATCGAGCTTTACCCAGATTCGGTGAATCCCGAGTGGTGTCTCGGACTGTTTCGTGTTTCTTCCAGTCGACACCAGCGTGGCGAACATCGGCGTCTTTCCTTGGTACGCGACCAGCACTTGCTGCCCGACGTCCACGTCGATCCAGCGGTCGTTCGGACCCACGCCTTCGGGCGGCTCGGTGCGCTCGGCGCGTGCCAAATCCGACATCCGCATCCAGCCGCCGCCGACGAGCACGGCCCAGGGGCCCTTGGTGGATGCGATGTGCACCACCCTGTGCCGATCGAGCCGCTTCACCACCCTTCCCTGCGGCCGCTCGTACACCTTCGCCGGCCGAAGAGACACCCACGCAACGTCGAGCGCGTCGCCGGGCTCGAGCTTCGCGCCTGAAAACGCGCTTCCATCGACAAACCGCACCGAGCCCTTTTCGACCCACAGGTGCCGCCGAGTCCGCACGAAGGAGACACCCTCGTAAACCTGCTCGCCGGTCACCACGATGCCGAATCCCTTGCCGAGCGCTTCGGCGTAGTCGTTCCGAAAGTAGTCGCTCGGATGCAGGTATGCGCGCGTCGCACCGAAACGAATGAAGGCATACCGTTGCGGCAACCGCCCGCCTTCTACGGCCCACTCGTCGACTTTCGGACCGGGTGGCTCGGCCGATGGCCGCACGTGCGCCTCGCAGACGTAGAGCTGGTCGCTCGTCTCGTACCAGACGCCGTTCGGGCAGCCGGACCCGAAGACCCTTCTCGAGAACCCGAGCCGAGTGCCCGCTCCCACGGTACCGCGACGCTGTGACCCGCCATCGGGGGCCATCATCACCGGAGCGCCGTCGTCGACCACCTCGATCGACCTCGCCCACGACGGCGCCGGCGTAGCCTGCTCCACCGTGACGGTTTCCGCGGCTGCCCCGCCGGGCCGAAAAAGAAAGACCGCTGCGATCCAAAAGAGCGCAAGCCCACCCATACCATCACTATAGGCGCGGCACGCGCCCCGGCGTCAATCTTCGTCGTCGGCGCCGTTGGTCTCGCCGCGGAGACCGTAGCGTTTGGCGAGCTCGCGTAGGTGATAACGGGTGAGCCCCGCCGCCCGGGCGCTTCGGCTGATGTTGTGGCCGTGCTTGTCGAGCAGCGCCTTGAGGTACTGCGCCTCGAACGCATCGACGACGCGCTGCTTGGCGTCCTTGAAGGGCGTGCCTCCATCGACGAACTGCTCGGCCGTGCCCCCGGGCAAGAACATCGGCGGCGTCTTCTGCGAGGCCGGAAGCAGGTCCTGCATGCCGAGCTCGGCCCCATCCGCCAGGGACACGGCGCGCTCGATCGTGTTCTTCAGCTCACGAACGTTGCCGGGCCACGGATAAGCTTGGAGCTTGGTCATGGCGTCGTCGGAGATCGTGTAGTGCGCGCCCTCGCCTCGAGGTCCGCGTTTGGCGGACTCTTCTAGGAACTGCCGCGCGAGCGATGGAATGTCTTCCGGTCGCTCGCGAAGAGGAGGCAGGTCGACCTGCACGACCGTCAGTCGGTAGTAGAGGTCCTCGCGGAACTTGCCTTCGTTCACCATCTGGCGAAGGTCTCGATTGGTGGCAGCGATGACGCGCACATCCACGGGGATCATGCGTGTGCCCCCCACGCGCTGGACCTCGTGGGTCTCGAGCACGCGCAAGAGCTTCGGCTGCAGGCTCAGATCGAGCTCGCCGATTTCGTCCAAAAAGAGCGTTCCTCCGTCGGCGACCTCGAAGCAGCCGCGCTTGCGATCGGCCGCGCCGGTGAAGGAGCCCCGCTCGTGACCGAACAAGATGCTCTCTATGAGATTCGCAGGAATGGCGCTGCAGTCCTGAACCACCAGCGGGCGCTGCGACCGCTTCGATGCGCGATGGATGGCACGAGCCACCAGCTCCTTGCCGGTTCCCGTCTCTCCGCGCACCAGGACGGTCAGATCAGATGCGGCGACCTTTTCGAGGACCGCGAAAATCTCGCGCATTCGGACGCCATGGCCGACGAGATCGTAGAACTGCACCCGCCGGCTGAGGTCGATCTCGATCGAGCCCGAACCGCGCTCGAATCGAATCTCCGTACGGCCGATTCGAATGAGCGCGCCCGGCTCGAGCCAGACTTCGCGTACCCGCACGCCGCCGAGCCAGGTCCCGTTGGTGGATCCTAGGTCGCGTAGAAGAAAGCCGCCTTCGTTGGCCACGATTTCGCAGTGTGTTCCGCTCACCGATTCGTCGGTGACGGTGAAGTCGCAAATCACGCTTCGTCCGATGGTCACCCGCTCGCTCGCAATGTCGAGACGTGCGCCGGCGTCCGGACCCTGCTCGACCACGAGCCGGCTCTTTCGAAGCTTGCGCTTGGTCGCGATGCGATCGACGAAAACGGTCGTCAGCGCCGGGTCGTCGCTCACTCGGCGTCCTTTCGAAGCGCTTCGATGGCCGCGCCGTAGTCTTGGTGGGTGAAGATGGCGCTTCCGGCCACCAGCACGTCGGCGCCCGCTTCGACCACTTGCCGGGCCACCCCGGGCTTGACGCCGCCGTCGACCTCGAGATCGATGTCGTAGCCTGACTCGTCGATCAGGCGGCGAATCTCGGCGAGCTTGGCATTCGACGCGGGAATGAAGCTCTGTCCGCCGAAGCCCGGGTTGACGCTCATCACGAGAACCAGATCGACGTCCGCAAGAACGTTGCGAAGGAAATCAGGCGGAGTGTGAGGATTCAGTGACACACCGGCGCGCTTCCCGAGAGCGCGAATCTGCTGCAGCGTTCGATGCAGGTGGGTGCTCGCCTCGACGTGGACGGTGATCACGTCCGCGCCCGCTTCGGAAAACGACTGAACATACTTCTCGGGCTCCACGATCATGAGGTGGACATCCACGATACGGTCGGTCGCGGCGCGAATTGCCTCGACTACCAGCGGGCCAATGGTGATGTTGGGCACGAATCGCCCATCCATCACATCGACGTGAATCCAGTCGGCTCCCGCTTTGTCCACGGCTTGGACTTCGGCCCGAAGGCGGCCAAAATCCGCCGAAAGGACGGAAGGGGCGATTCTCAGCGGCTTTTCAGAGCGAGACACTGGAGCAGTCAAGCGCCGCAGGGGCAGCCTGTCAATGGCATCCCTTCCTTGACCGGGCTACTACCCCCAAACGACAATGGAATGACGCCTGAGGGGAGGCGAGCGAGCAGTCAATGAGCGATCAGCGATACAACCTGATCGAGAAACTCGAAGCGGGCGGGATGGCCGAGGTTTTCCTCGGGGAAGCGACGAGTGTTCAGGGGTTCAAGAAACGCGTCGCAATCAAGCGCGTGTTGCCCCATCTCGCCTCGCACACGAACTTCATCGGCATGTTCCTCGACGAGGCCCGCCTCGGCGCCCGGCTCTCGCACGCCAACGTCGTCAGCGTCTTCGACATCGGCAAGTCCGACAACAGCTTCTTCATCGTCATGGAGTTCGTCGACGGGACGAACCTCAAGAAGATGTTGGAAACGCTGCGGGTCAAACGGCAGCACTTTCCGTTGAAGGACGCGATCTTCATCGCGATGGAAGCCTGTCGCGGGCTCAGCTACGCGCATGAGCTGGTCGACGAGGACGGCCATCCGCTCGATCTGGTGCATCGCGACGTGTCGCCTCCCAACATCCTGATCAGCAAACGTGGCGAGGTGAAGGTCACCGACTTCGGCCTGGCCAAAGCGCGCACGCAGCTCGAGCGAACCGACCCTGGTGTGGTGAAAGGCAAGTTCAGTTATCTGTCTCCGGAAATCGCCAGCGGGCATCCGGTCGACGAGCGAGCAGACATCTTCGCGCTCGGCGTCTGCCTTTGGGAGATGCTCGGCGGGCGGCGCCTGTTTCTAGGCGAGACCGACTACGAAACCGTGCAGGCGGTGTCTCGCGCGCGCGTGCCGTCTCTGGTCGACATCCATCCCGAGATCGACGAGCAGTTCGACGCAATCGTGCAAAAAGCGTTGGCAAAGAAGCCGGAGGAACGTTTTCAGACGGCACGGGAGTTCGGTGACGCCCTCGCGAGCTACCTCTTTCATCATCAGATGAAGGTGACGCCCTACGATATCGCCAATCTCGTCAAGACGGTCCTCGAGCGAGAGAAATCGGTGCCCCCGCAGCCGGTGATGATCGACACGATGATTCAGGAGGAGCTGGCGCGCTTCACGTCGCTCGAGAGCGATGCCAACGTCCCCGTCGATCCATCCCAGCCGTTCGCGTTGAGCCCGGACAACGAAGGCTCGCGCCCTCTCGATGCGTCCGAATTCGTGGACCCGAGCAACTGGTTCGAAGGAGACGAGGACGTCGAAACCGCGATCGAAAGGGTCCGCGACAGCGCGCCGGCCGGCGCGACGATGGGCTGGTTCGAGTCCAAGGACGAGCGTCTCAAGGCGCCGCGTTCCGCAGCCATCCCCATGGGACCCTCCCTCAATCCTCCCCCCCGCAGCAAGCCACAGGAAGGCCCGACGATGACCTTTCGGCCGCCTGGAGCGACGCCGATTTCGATTGCCGCGAAGCAAGAGAGCCAAGCGGCGAAGGCCAAGACGGCCGAGCCAGGCTCGCCTGCGAAAGGCGGAGGCTCCAAAGTGGCGTTGCTCGTCTTGGGCGTCTTGGTTTTGGCCGCGGCCGGCGTTGCCACGGGTTGGTTCCTCACACAGTAGGACGGCGCGCCTTCGATCGGATGCTGCGGCTGACCTGACGGAGCCGGGCATAGTCCTGAGGTGCCAACCCCCCCTCTCCGAATCGTGCGGCGAGATAGGCGTCGGTGACCTCACGCACCGCGTCGGCCGCAGGGAAGCCAGACTCGCCGAGCGCCTCGGCATGCTCGCTCGGCGTGACATCGGGCGGCCGAGCATGACCGGCGCTTCGAAGGCTGCTCTCGAGCGAGAGATAGAGACGCACGGCACGATCGCGATCGGGATCGAGCTGACGGCCTGCGCGGTTTTGGCGGCTTCGCTTTTGCCTCCAGCGCACGAAGAGCACGGCGACCCCGAAGACGGTCATCACGCCAACGAACCAACGCCAATCCGGCCGGAAAGGGATCGGACCCAGATGGGTCTCGTCCCCCATGCTTGCGTCGCCGTCGAGATTTCGTCGAGGACGCCACTCCCGTCGAAGCGATCGATACCAGTCGAGCATGCCCCGTAGGGCTTGAGCCTGGTCGCGGATGTTGTACTCGACCACGTACTCGGCCCAACGGACGCGCATGGCGTCGAGCATTTGGCGAAGCTTGACCATCAGGCCCGACGGCGAGGCGAACACCTCCCGCGAGGCAGGGGTCGGGTCGAACGTCACCCACCGACCGTCGATGTACACCTCCACCCAACTGTGGGCGTTTCCGTTCCGGACGGCGTAATAGCGCCCGTAGGGATTGTAATCGGCCCCGAGAAAGCCGGTCACGTTGCGTGCGGGCAGCCCGAGCGTGCGAACCATGATCGCCATTGCGGTCGAGAAGTATTCACAGTGACCGGCCCGCACGTCGAACAAGAACACGTGGAGCGGGTCCTTGTCCTCGGTGTCGGGTTGCTCGAGCGTGTAGCGGAAATCGCCCGCGCGTAGGTACTGCTCGACACGCATTGCTCGCGTTCGCGGGTCGGAGGCACCGGCCGCGACCTGTTCGGCCAGTGCGGCGATTCTTTCGTAGCCGCTCGGCACGTCGAGGTATCGCTCGCGCAGCGCCTTTGGAATCTCTTCCTTCAGGCCCGCGCTTTCGAGCTCCACGAACGCCTTGTAGGTGAGCGCGGCGTCGAGGCGGCCCCGGTAGCGAACGTCGAACCCCGGTGCGAGCGTGATGGTGCGGTAGCGGTTGCGCCCGGAGCGTATGGCTGGCGGAACCTGCAAGGCCACCGCGCCGTCCGGTATGAAGAGAACGGGCTCCTCCATCGGGTCCAAGATGATTTCGTACTCGCGATCCTCGGGCTTCGGCGGACGAGATAGAATGTACTGGTCTCCCAGACGCTGGACATCGGTCCCCGACTGCTGCGTCCGCGACCAGCGCCCTTCGTCGTAGCGGTCGAACGAGGTGCCCCGCAGGCGTATGCCGATCGAACGCGGAGGTGTGCTCGGCAGCTCGTTCATCTTCACGCGCATGACCACGGTGGGGTCGTCGCGGATGGTGCCGAATCCGCCGAGCTCGACGTCATCACCAAAGCCCGCCACCGACTGGGTGCGCGCGCCGAGCCCGGACAGAAAGCCGAATCCGACCCTGGGAAAGGCAAAGAACATCGCGGCCGTGAGGACGAACAGGGGCACGGCGAGCAGGGTCGTGCCGCCGAAAAACGCCGGCGTGGTGAGCGATCGGCTTTCGAGCCGGGCGCGCAACATGGGTGTGCCCGGGCCGTGCTGCGTTTCGAGCTCCTTTCGGAGGTGGGTGAGCGTGAGCATCCACGGCATGACCACGACGAAACCAAAGAAGACCACGGCATAGTCGAGGCCGGACGAGAGCACGGTCCCGGCGATCAAGTGCAGAAAGGCCAAGATCGCGATCTGCTGATAATCCGCTGCGCTCTTGCGGTGGGCGAGGCGAGAGATCTGAAGAAAGGCAGCGTACTGGACACCGACGGTGAGCGTGGCTTCTCCGGCGAGGGCTCGCACGACCTGAACCACGAAAAAGACCACCGCGGCGACGTTCCAGAAGCGCGTGTATCCGGGCCGGTCGAGAAGCGGCGGCTCGGCAAACCAGCTGACCACGAAGGCGGTCATGACGAGGACCGAGTCGAACGGCGTGAACGTCGTGCCCAACATCAGCGCGACCAGGCCGAGACCCGCGAACAGATAGGCGACGATCTTGTGCGCGACGGAGAATCTCATGCCGCGCGTCTCCGCGGCTCGTCATCGGTTCGCCCCTGCGTCCGTGTCGGTTTGAGCAGCGCCAGGAAGCGCCAGATCGGATCTGGCGCCGAGCCTCCGACGACCAGAGGAGAGACGCCGTCGGCGGCCTGCACCTGCACCGAAACGCCGCGCGCCAGATAGGCGGCGGTGATCGTCGCCACCTCGGAAATCCTTCGTTCGAAGCGCTCCCTCCAAGAAGCTTCGTCCTCGATCCCGAGCGGAAGCACGTTGTCCACCGTGAGCGTCACGAGCGAGCTCGCATCTTGCTCGTGCTCGCGGACGACCAAGTCACCGCGGCTCGCGGTCCGTTTCCAGTGGATGTCCCTCGCCTCGTCGCCCTCGCGGTAAAATCGCACGCTGCCCGCGAATTCACTGCCGCGACCCGTGCGGTGGATCGGCGCGGCGTCCCCTAGCAGCGCTCGTACAGGCGGCACGGACACGTGCTCGAGGAGCTTCGGATAGACGACCGCTTCGTCGGGCTGGAATACGGTGTACCCCTTTTCGATCAGACCAAACGGATATCGGGTCCGGACCCGCATCGTGCCGAGCTCCAAGACCCCTCGGCGGGGCGTTTCGAGCTTGTAGGAGGCGTCCTCGGACTGTCCTGGGCCGACGCGTAGAAAGCGTGCGGGGCTGGTCTCCACGCCGTCGATCTCGTCGATGACCTCTACCGATACGCTAGCCAACCATCGCTTCTCGTTGGAGGCGTCGACCTCGATGAGCGAACGCTTTCCGGCAAACATCCGCGCCGGGAGCTTCCGTTGAATCTGAAGCTTCCACAGAGCGAGGTCGCTCAGGACTCCACTGACCAACAGCAGGCTCAGGAGCAGACCGAGCACCAGGTATAGAAGATTGTTCGCCGTGTTCACCGCGGCGAACCCGACCCCGCCGGTGACCAGTAAGAACGCCCTACCCTCGCGCGTCAGCCGAAACTTTCGCCTGCTTCGCCTTCGTCGAAAGATCCGCATCGACTCGGCCGGTCAGAGGGGAACGGATACGACGGTGAGCAGCTCGCGGATCACGCGCTGCGCATCGTCGCGCGCGGAGTTACCAGCGACGGCACCGGCAACCTTCACGCGGTGCGCGAGCACCGGACCGGCCAGGGCTTTGACGTCGTCCGGCAAGACGTAGGACCGACCTTCGATCAGCGCCCGGGCCCTGGTAGCGCGCTCGAAACCGAGAGCGCCGCGCGTCGACGCGCCCACGGAGAGAAGCGGCGTGTTCCTGGTGGCGATGACGATGCGGTGCAGATAATCGAGGACCGCGTCGTCGACGCGCACCGAGTCCACCGCCTGTTGCACGTGACGAAGCTCGCTTGCGCTCATCACCGCGTCGATCTTCTGGACGGGATCCGCACCGCGTCTGTTGAGCACTTCGCGCTCCACGCCGGGCGGTGGATAACCGATGCTCAGGCGCACCAGGAACCGGTCGAGCTGCGACTCGGGCAACGGATACGTCCCGTAGAACTCTTGCGGGTTCTGCGTGGCGACGACGAAAAACGGGTCCTCGAGCATGTAGGTTTCGCCGTCGATCGAGACTTGCCGCTCGTCCATGGCTTCTAGCAACGCACTCTGGGTTTTCGGGGTGGTTCGGTTCACTTCGTCCGCGAGCAATACCTGGGTGAAGACCGGCCCGGGCCGAAACTCGAAGGTGCCCTTGAGCTGATTGAACACGTTGCCGCCGAGCACGTCGGTCGGCATGAGGTCGGACGTGCACTGAAGACGGCGGAACGAGATACCGATGGACGCAGCCAACGCACGCGCCAGGGTGGTCTTACCCACGCCAGGGACGTCCTCGAGGAGCAGGTGACCTCGCGCCAGCAGCGAAACCACTGCGAGCTTGATCACCTCTTCCTTGCCGCGAACCACCAGCCCGACGTTTTGAACGAGACGCTTTGCGAGCTGGGTCGCGTTCTCCGAAATATGCGCGACGCTGGTTTGAGCCACTTCTGGAGCCTACCACACCCAACGTTAGGGGTAAAATATTACAATCTCACTGACTGCGCAGTCAGTAATTCACTGGTTTCCCACAGGCTCAACGAGACCACAAGCGTTCGCTATTCCGGAGGCTTGGATGCTGAATGAGCAAAGGTTTCCACACTCTCGGTTGTGGAAAGGATCGCATCGGGATCCTCGAACAAAAACGCCTCGATTTCGGCCCGGCGTGCATGCGCATCGCGGCGTCCCATCTCGATGAGCGCTTCCGCGAAGCCGCCGTCGAAGAGCAGGTAGCTGGCGAGGTCGGCGTCTGCCCCAGCGCCCACGTCGAGCAAGCTGATGAAGGCGCGTCCCAGGCTCTTTCCGAACCGTACGCGGTTCGATGCCAGGTAGTCGGCCGCCACCTGGCCGATGTCGGTGCTCGGCCGCAACACCAGCGAGCTCAGCAATCGCCGTGGCGCAAGCGCGCCGCGGGCTTTCGCGGCCTCGTTCAGACGGTCGAGAAACGAGGGTCCGTACGCCCGGACACCGTCCTTGAGGAAGTCGTTGATGCGTTGCACCTCCAAGAGGTCGGTGTTCACGTGATCGAGAAGGAAGGCGTTGAGGATCTTGCCGAGCATGTAGGTGGCGCCCGGGTACACGCCGTTTACCACCGCGCGCCGGTCAGGCGAGTGCGGCGTGGAAAGCCCGACCACCAGGAGGCGGTTCATTCCGAGATGTACCGAGGGGCCCATCGGGGTGTTCAACCTGAGGCCCCCATCGCAATGGATCTCGTCGCCTATCTCGACGGCCGGAAAAATCAGGGGAATCGCAGCCGATGCGAGGACGTGGTGCTGCCCAATCTTCGCTCGGCGAACCAGGGCGTGCAGCCCCAAGCTCTGCGGAATGCCGACGCCCGGCGCTGCGTCGACGAAAATCACGGGTTGACCCGTGCCGACGTGGGTAGTGCTCACGGTGAGCGCGCGAAGAGTTCCGGTGCGGATGTTCTGACGAAGCCGGCGCCATGCCACGCTGCGGCCCACCAATGCCGAGAGTGGTGCGGGATCGAAGACGCCGCGGGCCTGTCCCGCGCCACCCAACAAGACGCGATAAAGACCCGCTGCCTGCCGAAGACCGAATCCTAGAACGTGCGGAAGCTCGAGACCGCTCCAGACCGAGACCAGCTGCCGCACACCACTTGGGACGTCGTGAATCGCCGAAGCGATGAAGGTGCCGTTCACCGCGCCGACGCTGGTGCCGGAGATCAGGTCTACTTTCGGCGCGACGCCCTTGGCGTCGGCGAACTCGCTGAAGATGTACTCGAGGATGCCCACCTCGTAGGCCCCTCGCGCACCGCCTCCAGAAAGTATCAAGCCAAGTCCGCTCACGCTTCTTCCTCGTCCTGTTTCAATTGTAACAGTCCGTCGGCGTCCTCGCCGAAATCCTCGTCTGCCAGGAGGCGCCGGAGCTCCGGAGGCAGCCAGATATCGCGGTGGGGCAGCCGGCGCAGGGCTTGCTGGAGCACCATGGCACGCCGCCAGGGCGGCGCCGTGGGCGAAACATACAAAACCAGCTCCCCGGCGACCCTGCAAAGCCCGCCGTCGATTTGCGCTTCTTCGGGCAGCTCCTCTTCGAGAACCCGAATGCCCATACGCATCAGGGCTCGTTCCATTGCATCGAGCTTTGACGCGAGGTCCACGTTCAGTAGCGTGGGCCCGCGAAACTCGCCCCGCAATCTGGGCGTTTCCGGGCTGCGGCTGGTAGAATGCGTGAGCTTTGATTCGCTTGGCCAAACCGTGGATCGGCGAGGACGAACAACGAGCGGTCGCCGCCGTGCTGGAATCCGGTCAGCTCGTTCAAGGGCCGCTGGTAGAGCGTTTCGAGCATGCCGTGGCTGCCCTGGTCGGCCGTAGGCACGGGGTCGCGGTGTCGAGTGGCACCGCGGCGCTCCAGCTCGCGCTCAAGGTCTTGCAGGTCGCGCCGGGTGACGAGGTGCTGTGCCCGGCGCTGAGCTGGCCGAGCCCCGCACATGCCATCCGTATGGCCGGGGCCAAGGTGCGGTTCGTCGACGTCGAAGAGGACGAGTGGAACAGCACGGCCGAAGCGCTGCGGGACGCTCGAGGCTCGGAAACGAAGGCAGCGATCGTCATCGACCAGTTCGGAAACCCGGCTCGCGCGGCCCAGATTCGCGAGGCACTGGGTGCTTTGCCCATCATCGAGGATGCCGCATGCGCGCTCGGGAGCCGCTTCCCCAACGGCCCGTGCGGCAGCCTCGGAAAGATTTCCTGTCTGAGCTTTCACCCTCGAAAGATCCTCACCACGGGTGAAGGTGGGATGTGCCTCACCGACGACGAGGACGTCGCGGAAAAGCTCCGAATGCTGCGCAATCACGGCCAGCTCGGCGGGCAATTCGTAGTGGCAGCCGGAAACTTCCGCATGACCGAGATGGCTGCGGCGCTCGGCCTCGCTCAGCTCAAGCGACTGGACGACGTCGTGGGGCGGCGCCGCGAGCTCGGTGCGCTCTATCGTGAAGCTCTCGGTGGCGAGATCGGGATGCAACGTGCGCCAGAAGGCGGCGAGTCGAACTACCAAACGCTCGGCGTGCTGCTTCCGCAGGGCCACGACCGCAACGCCGTGCGCGAGAGGATGGCCGAGCGCGGCGTCGAGACCAGCGTGCTCTCGTTTGCGATCCACAAGCTCGGTAGCTTCGCGGGAAGCCAAGCATCGCTCCCGATCACCGAGCACGTCGCCGCCCGGGGGATCGCCTTGCCCCTTTTTCCGCAGATGCGAAACGCCGAGGTCGAGCAGGTCACCACCACGTTGCGAGGAGTGCTCCGTGAGTGAAGACCTGGTGCTCGAAGTAGAAGGCCTGCGCAAGACCTTCCACATCGGTTTCTTTCGAAAGCGCGTGGAGGCAGTCCGGGGGGCGAGCTTTTCCGTGCGGCGCGGTGAGATTTTCGGCCTTCTCGGCCCGAACGGAGCGGGCAAGACCACGACCATCAAGTCGATCCTGCGCCTGATCTTTCCGAGTGAAGGAGAGATCCGCATCTTCGGCCGTCCTGCGGGCGACCGCGAAACCGGCACGCGGATCGGCTACATGCCAGAGAATCCCTACGTCTACCAATACCTGAAGCCCCTGGAGTTTCTCGATCTGTGCGGACGCTTGGTCGGGATGCCTTCCGAAGAACGTCGGGCGCGCTCCGAGATGATGATCGACAAAGTAGGGCTGCGGCACGCCGTGGACCGGCCGATCGGCAAGTTCTCCAAAGGAATGATGCAGCGGATCGGCTTGGCCCAAGCGCTCCTACACGACCCGGAGCTCTTGATTCTCGACGAGCCGATGAGCGGGCTCGATCCGATCGGCCGAAAGGAAGTTCGCGACGTGCTCTTGGAGCAACGCGCCCGCGGCAAGACGTTGCTTTTCACGAGCCACATCCTGAGTGACGTGGAGTTGCTGTGCGACCGGGTGGTGATCATGCAGCGCGGGGAGATCACCTCGGAAGGCAGAGTGCACGATCTCCTCGGATCGACCAGCCGCCGGGTCGAGATTCGATTGAGCGGGGCGTCGAAAACGCTCAGAGATTCGCTGGCCTCGCGATCGTCCATCGTCGAAGATGGCGGCGGTTATCTGACCCTGCAGGCCGAAGGGCAGCAAGCGGTCGACGAGATTCTCCGCATTTCGAGCGCGGCGGGCGCTCGGCTCGACGCACTCATCCCGGAGCGGCAGACGCTGGAGAGCTTGTTCCTGCAGGACGCGGGGCGCTGACCGGTCGCTTGCGTTGGAGGAACGCATCGCTAGATCAGAGCCATGACGGTGAAGAGGGTCTCCCCAGTGGAAGCGGATCGCCTGGTGCGGGAGGATGGCTACGTCTACCTCGACGTGCGCTCCGTCCCCGAATTCGAGGTCGCGCACCCAGCGGGCGCATACAACGTGCCCTACCTGCACGCCACGGCCTCGGGCATGCAGCCGAATCCCGATTTCATGGCGGTCGTGGAATCGTTCTTTTCGAAAGACAGCAAGCTGGTGGTTGGCTGCCGCAGCGGCAACCGGTCGCTCGCAGCGGCGCGTGCGCTGTTACAAGCGGGCTTTACGCAGGTGGTGGACCAGCGGGCCGGGCTCGACGGCACTCGCAATGCCTTCGGTCAGGTTCTCGAGCCGGGCTGGGAGTCCGAGGGTCTCGAGATCGCCACGGAGCCCGAGCCTTACAAGACCTACGCCGCCCTACTCGCGCGCGCCCGTCGTTAGCCGAAGAGGCTCGACCAGATGAGCCCGGGGAGCCGGGCCAGCGAGGGATCGGCGTTGAAATACGTCATCTTGCGACCGACCTCGGCAGCCGTCTTGTGGTCGATGAACCAGGCGGGCTTCGGGAAGACCCGGAAGGGGCCTCGAACCACCGACTTCTGGGGCCTGTCGAACATGTAGGTGTTGTGCACGACCCCGCGGCCGGAGCGAATGTCGTCCGTGGTGTGTCCCGGAAAGGCGCCCCAAGTCGGCGTCACCAACGCGAAGTTGAGACCGGCCCAATGATTGACGGCGATCCCGCCATACCGAAGATTCGCAATCGCGCGGTCGACCGCCGCGGCAACTTTCGGATCCTTCAGTGACTTTGGATGAACGAAGATGCTGCAGTTGAGCGTGCCCCAGACCCGCTCGTTGCAAAATTCCACGGCGCGGTCGATGTACTCGACCACGGAATCTGCAGGCAGGGCCACCTCGCTGGTCTGACCGCACCACGACTCGGTGTTGAAGCAGATCTCGTCCGGATCGCTCGGATCCAGATGATGAATCAACGTCCACGGCACGTGTCCCTCGCCTTTGGTGCCAAACTCGTCGGCGTCGGGATGATGCTCGAGAAAGAGCTGCTGACGCTCCTCGGAACCTGGATAGTACGGCCTGCGGTCCTCGGCCTGCTGAAAGGCTTTTCGAAGTGAGGCAAGCAGTGCTTCTCGTTTGTCCCACTGCTCGTGCTGAATGATCACGCGAGTTGCAGAGCAGTTGAACCCTGCATTGTTGACGACCGACGTCGCGAGATTGAGCCCATGGAAGTCGAGGTCTTTCTGGGACCAAGGGCCGGGCACGATGATCACCGGGCTCACGTTGCCGAGCTCGCAGGTGAGACGCTTCCTGTTTCGCGGCTCGGCCTCGGCTTTGCGGCGACTGCCCTCCTCGCCGACGCCGAAGACGATCGCATCGTGGGTCTTGTCGGAGCCCGTGATGTGGATCTCCTCGACCTGCTCGTGACGGCACAAATAGTCGCCTTCGGCTGCGCCTCCGTAGACGACACGAAAGAAGCCGCGCTCGCGAAGCGCTGCAAACGCCTGGTCGATGAACGGTCCGAGATACTCGTTGACGGGGTTCATCTTGAGAAGGGCGACCTGCCCCTCGACGAAGAGCTTGTAGAGCGCATCCATCGGGCCGATCGATGCGACGTTGCCCGCTCCGAGCACGAGCGCGACCCTGCCCTTGGGGGCTTTGTCCCGATAAAAGGCGGCCTGGTTCTCACTCAGGTTCTCGAGCGTGACACCGGGCTGCATCCAGACCTCGGCCGTAAAGCCCTGGAAGAGCAACTTGTCCCATACGTTGGCGGGCAACACCGGCGCGACCACCTGTCCGTCTGGTCGGGTGAAGGCCGGCTTCGGAAGCTGCGGCACTCCGTATTCTTCGATGTCGCGAAGGGAGGTGATCAAGAGCATGATGTTCCGCAGGGTCGTGGCAGGGCCCTCCATCCACTCTTCACCCTCTTCGGCGGTTCCAAAGGTCATACCCTTGGCTTCGACCGAAGCGCGCACCCAATCTTCGGCCACTTCGACGACCCCCTCGCGCATCTGCTCGAGTAGCTCGATTCGTTCGCCGATGTCGAGGGCCGCCCACTCCTGCTTGTGGTCGTCGAGGATGGCGAGCGCATCGTCGAGCTTGGACTGAGAGGTCGGTTCGATCCGGTGTTGGGCTTCTGGGATGACGGCAGAGCCCTGCATTTCGACGGCGGCTTCGGTCACGGGTCCTCCTCAGGCGGTTCGGGAGGTCATGTTGGGCGTTGCGGCGGTCGAGATCAAGAACTCCTGAACCTCGTCGAGGCTGTGACACGTGCGGGCCGGGGGAAGGCTTCGCAAGAAGACCTTTCCGTATCCTTTACGGCGAATTCGCGAATCGAGAATCGCGACCACGCCCCGGTCCTGGGTGGTCCGGATCAATCGCCCGAAGCCCTGTTTCAGCGAAAGGGCCGCGGCGGGGACCAGGTACCGCATGAACGACGATTCCCCGTCCTCGTCGATGCGGCGGCATCGGGCTTCCACGACCGGATCGCTCGGCACCTCGAAGGGAAGCTTGTCGATGATCACCAAGCGCAGCGCGCTTCCAGGGACGTCGACTCCTTCCCAGAAGCTCGCAGTGGCGAACAAGACGGCGTTTCCCTGATCGCGAAACCGGTCGAGCAGGGTCTGCTTGGGCGCGTCCCCTTGGACGAACCACTCGTGTGTGAGCTCGTTTCCGACTCGCTTGGCCAGCATTCTCATCATGCGGCGCGAGGTGCAGAGCACGAAGGCGCCGCCCTGGGACAAACGAATCAACTCCAGGATCTCCCGCGAGGCGGCGTCCGCAAAGTCCGACGCTCGCGGGTCGGGCAAATGATCGGGGACGTACAAAGCCGCTTGGTCCTCGTATCGGAAGGGTGATTCGACCACCTCTTCGCTGACCTCGGTATCGATGCCCAGACGTCGCTTCACGAACGCGAAGTCACCGCCGGTGGTGAGCGTCGCGCTGGTGAAGACGATGCAGGGGATACGCTCGTGGAGCCGCTCACGAAGGAGTGGACCGACATCGATGGGGCTCGAGCCCACCGACATGCTCTTGCCCGAGCCTTGTGACCAGCTCACTTGCCCGCTCGACTGTAGGGAGCCGAGCGCATCGCGGAGCTGGTCAGCGCGTCGGGCGATCTGCAGAGCGCTTTCTCGGGGCGGCCGCCGATTTCGAGAAGAGGCCCCAAGCTCCGCAAGGGCGTTGTCGAGAGCAAAGAGCTCATTTTCTGGAATCGCCTCCGGTGGCAACGCGCTCCGACCGCCGTTCGGGTTCGTGGGCAGGGCGGCGAAAAAGCTAGATGCCTTGTGCAACAGCGCATCGAGGAGGCGCGCATCCTGAGCGCCCGCAACCGCCTCGGACGACGTGGTCACTCGGGCATCGCGAGCCAATCGCTCGACCATGGCGACCGAGAGGCGTGATCCGAAAAAAAGCGTGGCGGTGTCCTCGATTTGGTGCGCTTCATCGAAGATGACGGCGTCGTAGTCGGGCAAGACGGACGCAAAGCCCGTGTCTCGAAGCGCGAGATCCGCGAAGAAGAGGTGGTGGTTGACCACGACGAGCTGCGCTTCTTCGGCACGCCGCCGGACTCGGGTGACGAAACACTGATCGTAGAAGTCGCACCTGGCGCCGATCCGAGTGTCCGAGCCGCTCACCACACGGGACCAGATCGGATCCTCCTCGGCAATGGT
Source organism: Polyangiales bacterium (assembly GCA_035466435.1). Taxonomy (GTDB): domain Bacteria; phylum Myxococcota_A; class Polyangia; order Polyangiales; family Houyiibacteriaceae; genus SG8-38. The sequence continues at coordinate 36,165 of DATIUW010000150.1, forward strand.
GGCGAGCTCGGCGCGATCGCCGGAGGTGGTGGTCTCGACCCAATGACGAAGCGTCGGCAGCGAGCGTGCCACGCGTTCCTGGACCGCGTCCGCGCTTCGAGTGAGCTCGTCGAAGCGGCGCCGGCATAGATAGTTGCTCAGGCCCTTCACGCATGCTGCGTCGATGTCGAGACCTAGATGACGCTTTAGCGCCGGGAGATCCTTCTCCATGATCTGGTCTTGAAGCGCCCGGGTGCCCGTCGAGACGAGCACGCGGCGTCCGCTCAAGGCAGCCGGAATCAAGTACGCCCAGGTCTTGCCAGTCCCGGTTCCAGCCTCCAACAGAACCACGCCGTCATGGGCGAGCGCTTCCTGGACGGTACGGGCCATCCGGATTTGGCCCGGACGATGCTCGTATCCAGGCACGCCACGGGCCAGCGGCCCCTTGGGCCCGAGCAGATGGCCTGCATCCATGGATGTGCTCTAGCACGAGCCGCTGCCGCTGCCTCGCCTGCGCGCTATAGACGAACGGATCGTGATCCCCATCCGCGACATCAACAAGACGCGGCGAACGCCAGTCGTGACCTGGGCCCTCATCGCGGCCAACGTCTTGGTGTTCTTCGGAACGCTGAGCCTCGGGAAAGACCAGGCCGAAGACGTGGTGATGCGCTTCGGCGTCATTCCGGACGTGCTCCTCCATGGAAACTGGGGCGCCACCCGCATCGAGGGCGGCGCGCTAGGTAGCTGGGTGACGCCGTTCACGAGCATGTTTTTGCATGGCGGCGTGCTGCACGTGGGGCTCAACATGCTGTTTCTGCACGTCTTTGGAGACAACATCGAAGACGTGCTCGGACGTGGCCGGTTCGTCGTGTTCTATCTGCTTTGTGGCATTGGTGCGGTCGTCGGGCAGGTCTTGGTCGACCCCGAAAGCACCGTGCCGATGATTGGCGCCTCGGGCGCAATCTCCGGGGTCCTCGCAGCGTATGTGACCCTGTTCCCACACGCGAGGGTGGTCACGCTGATCCCCATCTTCATCTTCATTCACTTCGTCGAGCTGCCAGCCGGAATCTTCATCGTCTTGTGGTTCGTGCTGCAGCTCGTGCAGGGATACCTGTCCCTCGGGATGATCGCGGAAGGCGCAGGAGGAGTGGCCTGGTTCGCGCACATCGGAGGCTTCCTGGCGGGCCTCGTATGCATTCGCTTGATGTACCGCAGGCCTAAGGGGCGGCGGCGGGTGTTTCGCTAGGAACGGGTGACGGCGGCTCGGCAGGCTCGGGCGCTGATGCTTCGACGCTCGCTCCCGCCTCTGGTGCGGTCGCTTCGGCCGGCACGTCGCTTTCTTCGTTGCCCTGCCGTGACTTGGCGGTGCCTTCCGGCTCGAGCGTCACGGAAATCGCTGCTTTCATGCGACGGGGCTCCTCGACGAAGCTCGCACGGGTCACCGACTTTCTCACGGTTTTGTACCCGTCTTTGGAAATCACGACGCTGCGCGAGCTCGATGCGACGCCGACATCGAGCTTGCCCGGGGAGACGAACTCGCCTGCGTCCGAGACCTCCACCCGGGCGCCT
>DATIUW010000151.1:0-3201 GCA_035466435.1 Polyangiales bacterium
GCGGGGCACCTATCTCTTTGCGCTCCCAGGCTCGACCGGCGCTTGCAAAGACGCCTGGGAGGGCATTTTGCGATATCAGCTCGACATCCGGTACCGCCCTTGCAACTTCGCCGAGCTGATCCCGCGCTTGCAGGAGGGCTAGTCCTTTTCGGCGGCGAGCGCCTCGACTGGAAACGGCATGATGTTCCACGTCATGCGCGACATCGGGATGTCTCTCGATTGAATGACCTCGCGCTTTGGGCGGCCTCGCACCCAGACGTAGCGGCGAAGCTCGCCTTGCATGTCCGCAGCGACATAGAGCTCATCGGTGCCGTCCTCGTCCAGATCGGTCAGCAGGGCTGCGTGCTCGAAGCCGCCGGAGTCGCGGTCGATGCTTTCGAGACCCCACTCTGAATTCGGATTTTTGCCGGGTCGGAGCAGCCAAAGGCCCTTGCTGAAGGAAGCCGCCACCATTTCTTTCTTCCCGTCCCCGTCGACGTCGCCCGCCGTGAGGAAGCGGCACAACCGGTCGGGGATGGTCGCGATCACGACGCCGGCGTCGGGTTTCGTGCCGGCTTCATATCGGCGGATTTCCACCGGCTCGATGATTTCGAGGCTCGGCCCGCGTCCCTTGGTCAGCGCTTCGACCGCGACGTAGAGCTCGTCTCGGCCGTCCCCATCGACGTCGCCCACGTAGATCTCTTTGGCGTGGCGATTGCCGAGGTCGGCCACGACCGTAGACCCGCCGCCCTTCTTCGGCACGTAGCGCACGACCTCCCCGTGTTGCGATTCGGCGTCGAGCTTGTTGGGCTCGCTCGGCGTGGCGTACACCTCCAAAGTGCCATCCTCGTCGAGGTCGCCGATTTCGATCTCGTGGACGAAGGTCTCTTTCTTCTGGTCGATGCGTTCGACCTTCCAATCGCCATTCACTTGCCGAAGCACGGCGACGACCCCCTGGTCGTGCGTCGCCACTGCGATGGACGGCGCGCCCTCTCCGTAGAGGTCTGCGACCTCGGCATCGCGCATCCGGTCGAACTTGCCGCCGAACTCCGCGTGCCAGAGCGTCGTCGGCTCGAGCTTCTTCCCGTCTCGTCTCCAGAGCTTGACGTAGGCGCCGCTACCGCCGAGCGTCAGAATTCCGGCAGGCTGCCCGGGTGGGTTCCACAGCATGGCCTTGTGAAAGACGTTGCTCTGCGGATCCTCCACAGTCTCCGTCTTCCACTCGCCACCCTCGCGGATCAGGATGTCCAAGCGGGCGGGGCCTGGCTTTGCCGTGGCTTTCCCGTCTTCGACCTCGAACTGCGAATAGGCCAGGAGTAGCCCCTTCGGAAGCGAGTCGGGCAGGGCATCCGCCGCCGGCTTCGCTTCCGCAGGCGGTTGTTGCGGCTCGGCAGGCGCTTGTTTTTCGGCTGGGCTGCCTGCGGCGGATTCTTGTGCGCCGGGGCTGGGGGCTTCGCTCGGAGCGGATTTCTCACACCCGAGGCCAGCCACCGCGAAGAGCAGAGCCCAGGTTCCAAATCGAGTCACGGCGTGGTGTGGCATCTGCGCTCGCTACCAACCGGAGCGGGCTCGCGCAACCGACGGACGACCCCCCTCGTGTTGCCGTGGCAATTTGACCCTTTAGCGTGCAACAGGTAGAGCAGCCCGAAGTCCCGATGTCCACAAGTCCACGAAAGATCGCTCTTTTCCTACTCAAGCTCGTCTTCTCCATCGGCATGCTGGTGTTCATCTTTCGCAAGGTGCTTCGCCGGGATGGCGCCGAGGATCTGTTCGGACGGCTGACCGAGCTGCACTGGGCTTGGGTGGTCGCCGCCGTCCTCATGCAGCTCATCGCCATCGGGTTCAGCACTGTGCGCTGGCAACGGCTGCTGGTCGGTCAGGGGATTTTCGCTCGATGGCGGTTTCTGGCCGGCTCGATCATGATCGCGCGCTTCTGGGGTGCGTTCACGCCCGGCGGCTTCACCGGCTTTGGCGGCTGGCGGATCTACGACATCGCCAAGCACACCGGCAAGACCGCCCGCGCCACGGCCACCATCGGCGTCGAGATGATCCTCGGTCAGCTCGCCTTTGGCGTGGTGGTGATGCTCGGCAGCATTTTCGGGATGCGCTTCATCGGCACCGACGGCGTGTTGCTGGTCAATGGCGTGTTCCTTTCGATCATCGTCGTGGGCCTGGTGTTTCTCGCACAGCCGCAGCTTTTCTTGTTTTTCACCCGCTTCGTGCCCGAAGGCATTCGCGCGCGCGTTCAGACGCTCATCGACGCGGTCGGCGCATACCGGGGCAAGGCCGGGCTCCTCATTCAGGCCGCGGCCCTCGGCGTCGGCACCCACGCCTTCAACAATCTGATCTACGTCTGCGCCGCGAGAGCGTTGGGGGTCGAGCTCAGCCTCGGTGAGGTCTTCTTCGCTTCCTCGCTTCAGATCCTCGCCACGGTGATCCCCGCGTCGATCAACGGCATCGGCCTGCGCGAAGCCGCGGCAGTGGCGCTCTACACCTCGCCTGCGATCGGCCTGCCCTTGGCCGTGGCCGTTCTCATCCCGACGCTCGGCTTTGCCTGCGAGATGTTCGTCTCTGCCTTTGGCGGCCTCATCTTCCTTCTTCGCAAGACGGGCTACGACCCGCAGATTCGCGTGGAAGACCCCGACCGCGAGCGCTTGGTAGCGGAGGGAATTCCAAAGGCGCCCCCCGAAGCGTGGCCGCACCCGGTCCGCGGTCTGGTGGTGGGTTTCAGCGCGGGCGTCTTCGCGGGCGCGCTGGTCGGCATCGGCGAGGCCATCGTCATCGGTCTCTCGTCCGCAGGAGCCACCGGCGCACGCGTATTTCTGTACGGTCCGCTCGCATACGGTCTGTTCTGCGGTGCGTTCGGCGCCGGCCTCGGTTTCGTCACGGCGGTGACCGGCCGCTGGATGAAGCGATACGCGCTCCCCGAGCGCGAAGCCTTTGGATATTTTGCCGCCGCCATCTTCGGTATGTTCTCGTTTGCGCTCGGCGCATTCCGGATTCGACGCGACGTCTTTCACGAAGAGCTCGTCTGGAAGAGCGCGATCGGCCTCGGCGTCTTGCTGGGCTGTGCGATCGTTGCCGCGGGGGTGAGCGCCTCGCTCGCGTGGGGTCTTCGCTCGCTGGTGCAACGAAAGCCCTTCGACCGCCTGCCACGGGCCTCGACGGCGGTGTTGTTGCTGGCGGTGCTCGGTGTGGGACTAGCCGGGAATCTCGTCCTCG
>DATIUW010000152.1:0-13413 GCA_035466435.1 Polyangiales bacterium
GGTGGCTGTGAAGAGACAGAGCCCCCGACGCACTCGACTTCGGCGGCTCGGCACGGACGCCAAAGCACCGCCCACTTACGGTTGGCCGAGCGGCAGAGCCAAGTGGCCGAAGCCCTCGCGCGCTTGGTCGAGCTCGTGGGAAAATGAGCTCTCGCCGCCGGTTGCCGTACGTCGATCGGTTGCGTGTGGTCAGAAATACAGTTGGAGTGCCGGGCCGAGGCTCTGGATTCGTTCCGTGAAGAACTGTCCGTTCGGTGAGCGGCCGATGTAGTAGCGCAGCAGGAAATCGACGCGGTAGCTCGATTCGCCAATCGGATCGAGCGTTGCACCCGCGACGAACGAAAGATCGGGAATCCAGTCCGTTTCCTGCCAGGAGTCGAGATCGACCGCCATCAGGAGCTGGAGCCGGCGCGTGGTTCGCGCCGTGATGGGGCGCAATTCGGCCCCGGCTTGAAGCGACCAGCGATCCAAGGTGGAAGGATCCCGCCGCACCATGACGGCCACACCTCCGTACACCCTTGCCCATGGGCGCAGGTCATAAGAGATCAACGCCCCGAGCTCCTCGAACGAAAAATTGATCCGGTCGACTTCATTGTTCAATAGATACTCATCGCCGAGATGCGAGCTCTGGTGCATGAAGCGGCCCATGACGACGAGCTCGTCGACCGCATACGCAAACGTGATGCCGCCGAGATAGTCGGCGTTCACCAGATCGCTCGATTCGGCCGTGAAATCGAAGATCGAGAACACACCGCCTTGCGCCCCGAGCTCCCATGCGCCCCGCCGTCGCGCGGTCCTTTGGATGATCGGGATCGAAGCACCCGCCTCCGCAATACCCACGTGGCTGAGCTCGGAGTCCCCAAAATAGTAGCCGTACCCGAGCGTGATCTTCGGCCAGCGAGGATCTGCGGGCAATGGCGCAAATAGCGGCCTGCGCGGGAAGACTCGCACCGGACGTTCCGTTCCGGCCTGGGCGGACGCCCCGATGGTCGACGGGACACTCAACGCCAGAACGAAGCCTACGATGAGCAGGCGATGACACGCGTCATAGCCCAAGCCAAGCTTCATGTGTGCTGGTATGGTAGGCAAGGACAACTCGGGTGGAATATGCAAACGAAAACCATGCTCTTCTTCGTCTCGATCCTCGGTGGGCTTCTAATCGGCTGCGCCAGTGATGATGATCCGGCCGCTCGCCAGGACCTCTGGCTTCGAATGAACGAAATCCAGGTACTCGGGACGCACAACAGTTATCACATTCAACCCAGAGATTCGATTCTCGAGACTTTGGCTACCCTGGTCGATCAAGAAACTGCGGACAGCCTCGAGTACACGGCGCTGCCTCTGCAAGAGCAGTTCGACCGGGGCGTTCGACAGATCGAGCTGGACATCTTCGCCGACCCGCAAGGCGGCCTCTACGCGACTCGTCGAGCGCTCATCGTGGTCGATGAGGATCCGGTTTCCGGTCTCCCGGAGCTGGACGAGCCCGGTCTGAAGGTCTTGCACGTTCAGGACCTCGACTTCGAGACCCACTGTTTGACGTTCGAAGCTTGTCTCGAGACGCTCAAAGCATGGTCCGATGCCAATCGAGACCACCTACCCATCATCGTGATGGTGGAAGCCAAGGAAGAAGCGCTCGACAACCCCCTCGCCATCACGTTGGAGTTCACGGTGCCACTGGAATTCGGACCGGACGAAGTGACGAGCATCGATGATGAAATCCTCGCGGTCTTCCCGCCCGCTCAGCTGATTACCCCGGACGATGTCCGCGGCGACTACGACACGCTGGAAGAAGCGGTTCTCAGCGACGGCTGGCTGACGCTCTCCGAGGCGCGCGGACGGATCATGTTCGCCTTCTTGAATACGGGTACGGCCCGCGATCACTACGTCGAGGGCCATCCTTCCCTACGAGGCCGGGTGATGTTCACCAACTCCGTCGAGGGGCAACCGGAAGCTGCTTGGTTCAACGTCAACAACGCATTGAACGATGGGGAGCAAATCCGCGATTTGGTCGCGGCTGGGTACATGGTGAGAACCCGCGCGGACGAAGAGACGCAGCAGGCGCGCGAAGACGACTACTCGCTGCAGGAAGCAGCTTTTGCGAGCGGAGGTCATACCGTGAGCACGGATTACGTCGTTCCCAATCCCGATTTCGGCACCGACTATTCGGCGGCCGTACCGGGCGGCTACGTGGGCCGGTGCAATCCGATCTCGGCTCCTCCGGATTGCGAATCCTCCCTCATTCGCCCGTAGAGCACGACGATCGATTCCGTCTCAAACCTTCACGGTCTTGCGCCGACGAGTCGCGTACCACATGAAATCGGGTCTCTTCTCTTCCCGCATCGCAGACTCAGCTCGGCTCGATGTTCTGATTGACGCGGAAGAAGTTGTCCGGGTCGTACTTCGCCTTGATACGCTTGAGGCGCTCGAAGTTCTCACCATAAGTCGCCCGCACGCGCTCGGGGCCTTCTTCCATCATGAAATTCTGATAGCTTCCGCCGGCCGAGTGGGGATGAATGGCCTCCCAATAGTCGCGCGCCCAGTTGGTGATTTCGGCCTGTTTCGACGGATCGGGGTCGACCCCTGCGATCACCATCGACCAGTGCACGTCTCGGTAGCTGAACGCGGTGTCGCCCGTATCCTTGTCGTGCACGGCGCCGTCCACGGGATACAAGTGCATCGTGGAGTGCGTGGTCGGCACGTTGGGCCCGTGTTTCATGTGCTTCGCGACGGCCTCGTCGTCGATCTCTCGAATGAAATCTCCCTTCCAGTACCATTGGAGGCCCGGCGCATAGAGCTCGTCGTGCATGCTTTGAAGCGTCGGATAGGGTATCGGGCCGACCATGTCGAAAGCCGGCTTACCGAACCGACTGCGAATCGGCTCGAAGACATCCTCGGCTCTTTCGAGCTCGCCCGCGTAGCACCAGAGGATGCCGCACACGTTCTCGTCGTGAAGGTTCTCGGGGAACTCCTCGACCGGGGGCACCCGCATGAACGCGAAGAACCCGTAGAGGTCTCGCGGCGCCTGTGGGCTGAAGTCTCGATACCACTCGAGAACCTCTCGAGCTTTGTCGATCGTCCACAACATGGGCCCGCCATACACCGTGTCGACCGGATGCAGCGCGAATTCGAACGAAGTCACCACGCCGAAGTTTCCTCCTCCACCGCGGAGCGCCCAAAAGAGATCCGCATGCTCGTCTTCGTTTGCTTTGACGAACGATCCGTCGGCGAGGACCACGTCGGCCTCCAGTAGATTGTCGACCGTCAGGCCGAGCTTGCGTGTGAGGTAACCGTGGCCGCCGCCGAGCGTCAGCCCGCCGACTCCAGTCGTCGAAATGACGCCGCTTGGCGTGGCGAGGCCAAACGCGTGTGTGGCGTGGTCCACGTCACCCCAGGTGCATCCACCTTCGACGCGAACGGTCTTCTCCTCCGGATCGACCCGGACGCCATTCATCGCCGACAGATCGATCACCAGCCCGCCTTCGCACAAGCCGAGTCCCGGTCCGTTGTGTCCGCCGCCGCGAATGGCGGTGAGCAGGTCGTTTCTGCGGGCAAAGCCGATACTAGCGATGACGTCCGCCACGTCGGAACAGCGATTGATGAGGGCAGGACGTTTTTGGATCATTGCATTGTAGATGCTGCACGCGTCCCGATATCCGTCGTCGTGGCGCGTGATTAGCTGGCCGCGACTCTGGCTGGTAAGCGTTCGAAGCTGGTCGTCGTCGAGAGTCGTAGCCGTCTGGTTCATGGTTGTTGCTTGAAGCGTCGTCATGAGCCTCCTCCCTTCTGTTTTGTCTTTGATTGAAGGCTCTAAAAACGTGCAACCGTTGTGCCAGAGGATCGTTCCGAGGCGGCTCGAATCGAGCTGCACGCTTCGCGCCTCTTCGTGACAAAACGACACACCCGTGGCGAAACCCCACGCGAACGGTCTGCGACGGCACAGCGGCGTCTAGAAAGGCTGGCCGATCGTCAGGTGGAAGACGAACTTGCCGCCGCGCCCGATCGGATCTCCCTCACTATCGACGTCGACGACCCGCTCGTCCGTCGCTGCCAGCACCTGCAGGCCCGGGATCTTCCAGGCGAAGTCGAAGCGGATGACTCCGACGAGCGTGAAAAAGCGCAAGCCGAAGCCGCTCGCTGCCTGTGGATAATCGAAACGAAAGCGCTCCTCTCGGCTGACGTCGCCCATGTCCATGAAGCCCGCGATGCTCAGAATCTTGGTGATTGGGACTCGAAGCTCGATGGAGGCGAGCCATCGCCGCGTTCCTCCTTCGAGCCCATCCCCGAGCCGGCCGGGCGGGAATCCGCGATTGCTGCTGGCGCCGCCGCCCCGGAGCCGAAAATCGCGCGGGCCGAGCTCTTGCTGGAGCGCGTCGAGGTTCGGGTAAGCGCTGGTGATGAAGTACATGCCGAGCGCGAAGCGAGCTGCGATGGTGATGCGGGCAGGGAGCGGGACGTAGAATCGCGCCTCGGGGACCAAGCGGACGTAGCTCCAGCTCGAGGGAAGCCCATACCCTGCCTCCTGCGCTGCCAGCGAGACCATCGCGCCCTTGTGGGGCCGGGGGATATCATCCCGGAAATCCAGCCGGACGATTTGCTCGAAGTACGTGACCACGGAGTTGGACGGTGGCGCACTGCCATTGAACGTGAGCTCCCCGGGAGGAACGCGGAACACGCTGTTTCCCATCCCGAGCCTGGCGAAGAGCTTCCCTTCCCAGAAATCTCGTTCGACCGCGAGTTCCGTATCGATGCGATGCCTGAAGAAAACGTCGAAAGGGTCCGGCCCGTAGTGGTGCGCGGCGTTGACGATGAGTGCGGTACGCGGCTCGACGAATCCCGGCTGTCGTAACCCAATGCGGAGGTCATTGCCGAACCGGGGAACGGTCACCCGCGGGAACTCGCGCTGCACGATGACGCGTGGACGCTCTTCAATCAGCAGTTGCCGCATGCCGCCAAATAGGTTCGAGTGGCGATAGCGGCCGAGAAGATGCACGTCCCATTGGGGAATGCTGATGTTCTCGGTCAGCGTCTCAAGCTCGCCGGCTTGAATGCCGGCTCCGAGCGCAAAACCCTGCTTTCGAACGGGTGTGACACGAACACGCACGTCGATCACGTTTCCCTCTCGAGGCAAGACCGGCTCCACACTGGCTGCTGCGATTCCCCCGAGCCCAACGACGGCGCGTTGTGCATCGCGTAGGTCGTCCAAGTCGTAGGGATCACCTGGGTCGATGAGGGTCGCCGCTGTGATGGGCTCGACCGGCAAGTAGTCCGCGCCTTCGACCAGGACCTTCCCGAAGACGCATTTCGGACCAGGTTCGAGCGAGTACGAAACCCAAGCCTTCCGCTCCGAGGCGTCTACTCTCGCAACGCCGCGCACTTCGGCTAGGGCGAAGCCCTCCGTGCCGAACACTTCGCGCATGCGCGCCCGGCTCTCGTCGAAGAGTGCCTCGTCGAAGCGATCGCCCGGCTGAAGCTGGTTTGCCTCGTGCAGACGCTCGACCGTCTCCCTCGAGATCGAGGCTGTGCCTTCGATATCGACCTCCGCGATCGAGGTCGGCGGGCCTTCTTCGACGGTAAACCACACTTTGGCTACACAACCTTGGCCGCGTCTCCTGCGTTCGCAGTCCGGATCTTCGTCCGGCGGGATCGTTTCGTCTTGTGCGGCCTGGGCTGGCTCGACTTCGATCTTGACCACCTCGGCCGCGTGGAAGCCTCTGGCTTCGTACCAGCGTTCGATTCGCTCCCGATCCCGTTCGAGCGCGACTAGATCGAGCAGCGGCCAATCCGCCCATGGCCAAGGCCAGAGCTCCACTCGGCGAGACTTTTCTGCAAATGGGGGTTCTCCACATTTCCCTGCCTCGTTGAACCCGAAAACGATATCAACGTGTTCGCGTTCCCGGGTCGACAGGCAGATCTTCAGCTCTTCTTCACTGATCTGCTCGGCCCCGGAGATCTCGACGTCGTTGATGCCATACCGATCGGGGGGTATCGTCGCGCAACCGGCGGCGTGCCACGAGATGATGGCGAACAGAGCAAGCTTTGGGGCCTTCCACACTTAGGGCTGCCACAAGAAGTCGAGCGACCAGTTGTCTGGCTGTTCGTAGGTCGTCGTGGTTGATAAGTAGTGAGGAAACAAGAGCTCGAGCAGAAACCCGCCTCGCGGTCCCTGCTCGGCTCCGGCCAGAATCCCCTCGACGTAGACTCCGAGAAGGACGTCTTGCCAGGCATCGGGGACCAGGTCACCCACGGTCACTCCGGCACGAATGCGCGTGGTCTCCGCGGTGCCTTGCGACTCGATTGCGATGATTGGCGCGTATTGTCCGAGCTCGCGTCGCGCCAAAGAGCCCACTAGGCCCGCAGTAAGCCCGGCCAGCACGGATCTCGTCTGGCTCTCCGCTTGTTGGTCTCCCGAGCCCTGGCGACTGACGCCGAGCAGGAGCGCTACGATCTCCGCGTTGGTATCCGCCCCTGGTGCGTCAGTGGAAAACGACAGCTCGGGAGCGCTCACCCTTCCTTCGACATCGACGTTTACGACATAGCCGGAGGGCATACGGTGTGTCGCCCGCAAGTCCACCGTCGGGTCGATGGGCGTCGAACCCGTGAATCGGATGCTGCCCGACTTCACGTCGAAGTTCTTCGTCAGCAGCACCAAGAATCCACGGCGCAGCTCGATTTCACCCTGCAACCAGGATCTATCTTCCTCGCCGTGCATCTCGACGTCCACGCCGAGCTGGACACTGAAATCCGGTCGCCTCACCCAAAACGGCTCGCTCGAAGTCACGTGCACGATCAACGGCACGCCCGCTTCCTGCTGCGGAGCGCCCTGCTGATGCTTCTCGAGTGCTGCCTCGACGCTCAGCGAGCGATCGAAGCCTGGCTCCCCTTCGTAGATGACCAAGGGGTGTTGGGTGAGGCTCTGCACGCCATAGTGAAGCTCATCCGGCAAGACGAGAGACACCTCCTTGCCGAGCTGCAGGCGAAGCACGCGTGGATCTGCCGTGAGGTCTCCGGTGATCTCGATCTGACCGCGCAAGCTGGCGACTGGCACACCCTCACGGCGGAGCGGATAGTCGTGCGCTTCGAGGGTCAGTGCAATCTGTTCCGGCTCCCATCCGGAGAAGTCGATCGTGCCCTCGGCCTCGACTCGCCCGTCGCGGTCATGGACGGATAACGATCGCACTACCCACTGTTCCGGCAGAATTTCGAGATCTGCATCGACCTCATCGAGCCTGATGAAGGGGTCTTTCAGGGTCATCGAAGCATCGGCGAGTTGGAGCGAGCCCCGCATCTCGAACGAGCTGGGGTCTCGCGCGTCGCCCACGACCGTGAGATCGCCATCGACTCGCCCTTCGGGACGCGCAACGATGGGCACTGCCGACAAGAGGATTGAAAGCGGCGCTCGGTCGAAGCGCGCGGAAAGCCGAGCCTCTCCGGCGCCGAGCGCCAAGGGTTTATCGGCCTCACGGACTCGGATCGGCACATGCGCATCGAGGCGCACGAGCTGTCCCTCTTTCGACCCCATGTCGGCGCTTGCCACCGCGCGTGTCGCGTTGGCTTCGGCTTCGAGGACGACGTCGACCGGCGTTTCGTTCTCGAGCACGAGCTGATGGGCGTGGAGGCGGAGGGAGACCTGCTGAGATGGGGCGAAGAGATCCGTTGCTGCGAGACGGCCACGTACCTCGCCCTCTGCATGCTCACACACCCACGGAATCGCACCGAGTAGGACTCGGTCCAACTCGACTGTCCCATCCGCCGAAGGCCACGCCGTAGGCAACCCCTTCGCGATCCAAGCGTCCACTGGGGTGTCCGCCGTCGCCTTTCCGCTCAAGACGCGCTGGTGGTCTACGTAGCCCTCGATGTCGAGCTCGCTCCGTCCGCTACGAAGCCGAGCCGTGGCGCGAGCTCGGGCTGGGCGGCGCTCTGGGCACGGCGATCGGGGAGACTCGGACGCCGATGGGCCTCGTGGAAATCGGAAGTCGGCTTCGAAGTCCGCGCGAATGGGCTCCGAGCCGCCGGACGCCCGAAAATCGAGGCTCATCCTCGTCGCAGTAGGAGCCGGTACGCTGACGGGAAGCCTCGACACACGTTGCTCGGGAATGCGCAAGGAAAGCTCCCATGGCGCGTCGAGGATCGAGCTCATGCTGGCTTCCGCGACGACCTGTCGAAGATTCAGCCGTGCGTTTGCCGTGCCGACTATGGCCGAACCTCGCTGCGTCGCCGCTTCGAGCCTCGCGTGTGCGTTTCTACCGTCGAGCTTCGCTTCGAGGAACACGTCGGTAGGGGACAGCCGGCCGCTGGCAACTCGCCGTCCATAGGCGGCGAGCTCTACGTCCAGCGCATCGAGCTCGCCTCGGGCTCTCAGCTCGGCCGACAGGGTCCCCTTCGTCGTCGGGAACCCATCGAGAACGCGGCTCGAGGTGTCGAGCGGAAGCGACTCGATGAGGATATGTGCATCGTAGCGAGCGGCACGCAGAGCCGTCTCCATGCGGCTCGCGCGCTCGAGCTTCGCATTCGCACGAATGGACACGGCGCCTTCATCGGCGAGCTCGATTCGAGCGCTGGCTTCTGCTTCTTGGTTTCTCGTCGTGTAGTCGAGCGTCATCTGCGCCGAATCGACGGGCACACCATCGATGACCGCATCCTCGGCACGGAGCCGCACTTGGAGCTCGGGTTTGCGGATGCTTCCGCGGAATCGGCCGCTTCCCCGCAACTCGCCCTCGAATTCGCGCTCGATTTCCAATGCATCACCCAAGGCGCCGAGATCGAGTGAAGCAAGCTCGAACGAGAGGTCGGATGCTTGCTCGAGGCCGTACCGCCCCCGTGCCGACAGGTCGACGCCACGTCCCGAGACGCGGAGCGAAGCAACGGAAATGCTTTCCCCCGGCTGCACGATCAGCTCGGAGAACGTGGCGGTGAGGGGTGAGAAAGGTGCGTTCGCGAGAGACGCGTTTCCGTCGACCCGAATTCGAGGCCAATCGATCTTCGAGCTCAAGTCGAAACCGACGATCCATCCATTCGGTAGGGGCGCGCTGCCGATGACGTCGTAGCGCCCGCTTCGTCCGTCGACGATCAGCCGCAGGCGCTCGACCGGGTTGCCCTGGACCTCGACGCCGTCTGCTTCGAGGACCGCGTGCGCTTCGGGCGTGGGAAGGAGCCCCTCGACTCGAGCGTCGACGGTGAGCGCTCGGGCTCGAATCTCGGAGATCTGCAGATCCGAGACCGCGAGCTCCAGGTCAGCCTCGACGTGCTCGATGCTTGCCAAGCTCGGGGTCGGCTCCGAGAGCTCGAACGTCGTGTGGAGCTCGCCCGTGCCTACGCCTCTCGCCCCGCTCAGCGCACTGCTCAAGCGCAACTCGGATGCCTTCATTCGGACGTCGAGGCGGGCCCCGTCGTTTTCGGCTCGTATCTCGATTTCACCTTGCAGGGCTCGCACCGTCGCGCTCAGGGAGAAACCACCGGGAGAGCCATGGAACTCGCCATCTACCTCGGCGTCGTTCCCTCGCACCTCGAGCACGGTGCGCGCCTGGACGTGCGCCTCGCCGTCGAATCTCATCTTGCTGCTAGCGTCGAGAAGCCGCGCCACGACTTCTCCTTGCTGGCGAGCATCGGCCTCGGCGCGCGCTACGTCGAGAGTCAGAAATCCCCTCCAAGCGAGACTCGTCCGTACACGGATCTCGTGCAATGAAAGGCCCTCCGGAAGGTCGGTCAGGGTCCCATCCGCGACCTCGATCACGCCGAGCACGACCTCGACGACGCCCTCGTCCTCTTCGGGGGCGTCGGTCTCCGCTGGCGGTGCAAATGCGGACACGATTGCGAGCTCGTCTTGGTAGTCGACGAGTCGAAGCGACGGAGCCTCGGCGCGTGCGCGCTCGATTCCGATCTTGCCCGTGAGGAGTGCCGACCAATCGGGCTGAGCCTCCACGGCTTGCACGGTGAGAATCGCGCGGCCCCCTGGGTCCCGCACGGTCACGTCGCTTAGCCGGAGCGAGCTCGGCCCGAGCGAGTCGCAGCGGCGGGTCTCGATCCGACCCGGGATGCTTCGATTCACCGCATCGACGATCCAGTCGCACGCGAGACCGCGACCGCGGTCGGTCTGTGTGAAGACGAAGAGGACGCCCACGACCACGACAGGAACGAACGCGATCACTCCGAGGACCCAGATCCTGATGCGCAACCTAGCGACTCCTTCTTCAAATCACTTCGTGCAAGAGCCACGCCACGGATGCAGGCGCGCTCGCCATTCCTCGGCTTCGTTTCGCGCACGACACGCCACTCGAAACACGGATGAGCGCCTGCCGACTCGATGGCCCGTGGCAAACTGACACAGATGTGACGGATCACCTCGCCGAGCTCCCCGAGAAGCGGCCTTTTGGTCGCCCATGTGGGTGAGCGTGAAGCCATGGGTCGGAGACATGATCTTCACGTGACTGGTGGCATGTGCGTTGCATCAACCACCTCGTTTCGCGAGACGAGGAGGGTGACGATGGGAGAGCAGATCCAGAATCTTCAACAATCCGTACAGGAGCTATCAGGCATCTTGGCGCCGACCGCCATCATTCTGGGAGGCTTGATTCTTTCATTTCTCGCCGGGTGGCTGGTCGCGCTCTTCGTCCGAAAGACAGGCGCAGACGAGAAGCTCGCCACGATCCTTTCGAAGGAGGAGCCTCTGCCCAAGACCACGTTTGCGCAGCTCGCGGGTCGAATCGCCTTCTGGGTTGGTGTGCTTCTGACTCTCGTCGCCTTTCTCAACCACGTCGAGCTCGAGGGCGCCGCCGCCCCATTGAACGCGCTAGTCGCCGAAGTGCTTCAGTATGCGCCGCGGGTGCTGGGAGCCGCGTTGATCTTGCTCGCCGCGTACATCGTCGCGCGACTTCTGCGCTACCTCATCGTGACCGCTCTGACCAAGACCGGGATCGATGAACGCGTCTCCGAGCAGCTTGCGGATGAAGGGAAGAAGCCCGAAGGCGAAGAGCCGAAGAAGGCCGTGATTCCCGTTTCCAAGACGTTGGGAGACACCGTCTACTGGCTGGTCTTTCTACTTTTTCTGCCGGCAGCGCTCGGTGCGCTCGAGCTTCAGGGCCTTCTCGATCCGGTTGCGGGCATGTTCGAAACGTTTCTCGGTTTCGTTCCCAACCTGGTCAGCGCCGCGCTCATCCTCTTCGTAGGGTGGATCGTCGCACGATTGGTTCAGCGCATACTCACCAATCTTTCGGCCGCGGCAGGCGTCGACCGTCTGAGCGAGAAGGTGGGGCTTCAAAAAGCGCTCGGCAAGCAGCAGCTCAGCAATCTTATCGGTGTCGTGGCGCACGTGCTCATCATCTTGCCGGTTGCCATTGCTGCCCTCGACGCGCTCAACATCGAGTCGATTACCAGGCCTGCCAGCCAGATGCTCGGAATGCTCTTCAACGCGCTCCCGGCGATCTTCGCCGCGGGCCTCGTCGTGGTGGTGTCCTACTTCATTGGTAGAGCGGTGGCAGAGTTGGTCACCAATCTTCTGTCGAGCGCGGGTTTCGACAACATTCTCGTCAAGCTAGGTCTCACCAAGGAAGGCGCTGACACCGAGCGGCGGCCTCCGTCGAACATCGGAGGCGACATCGTCATGATTGCCATCATGCTATTCGCCTTCATCGAGGCAGCCAGTCTGCTCGGGTTCACCAACTTGGCCGGTCTCACCACCGAGCTCATGGAGCTCGGCGGCCACATACTTCTGGGTCTCGCGATCATCGCGCTCGGGCTCTACCTCGGAAAGGCGGCTTCGAACGTCATCGAGCGAAGCCAGATCAAGCGAAGCGAGCTTCTCGCCATGGTGGCGCGGGTGGCCATCCTGATCTTGGCCACTGCCATGGGCCTTCGCCAGATGGGCCTGGCAAACGAAATCATCGTGACCGGGTTCACGCTCACGCTGGGTGCGCTCGCCGTCGCCTTTGCATTGGCGTTCGGCCTCGGGGGTCGTGACGAAGCCGCTGACGAGCTGAAGGAGTGGCGTCGCAAGCTCCGCGAACGCGGCCAAGAGAGCAGTCAACGGAGCCCCTAAAAGTACCCCTGCCTCTTTCGGTCTTCCATCGCGGTCTCCGAAACCTGGTCGTCGGCACGGTTGCCACGCTCGGTCTCGGAGGCCATCAAGACTTCGAGAATGATGGCGTCGAGGTCCGTAGCCGTGGACTCGATGGCGCCGGTGATGGTCGCGTCTCCCATGGTGCGAAAGCGAATGCTTTTCGTTTCGACGACTTCACCATCGCGTGGCTGCACCAGCTCGGAGGTCGCCAGAAGCGTTCCATGGCGAACTAGGCATTCCCGCTCCGCCGCGAAGTAGAGGCCGGGCAGCTCGACTCGATTGGCTTTGATGTATCGCCATATGTCGAGCTCGGTCCAATTGGACAGAGGAAAAATCCGGAAGCTCTCACCCTTTCTCTTCTGGCCGTTGTACAGAGACCAGAGCTCCGGCCTTTGGTTTTTCGGGTCCCACTGGCCGAACTGATCTCGATGCGAGAAGAAGCGTTCTTTGGCCCGAGCCTTTTCTTCGTCACGCCTGCCTCCGCCCAAACATGCGTCGAATCCGTGCTTCTCGATCGTGTGCAAGAGCGTGGGAATCTGGAGGGCGTTTCGGCTGGCGTGAGGACCGGTCTCCTCCTCGACGAGCCCTTGGTCGATCGCATCCTGTACGCTTCCGACGATCAGGTCCGCCCCAATCGAATGCACGAACCAATCACGAAATTCGATCGTCTCGCGGAAGTTGTGTCCGGTGTCGATGTGAAGCAGCGGGAACGGGAGCCCTGCAGGATGAAAAGCCTTGCGCGCGAGGTGCGCCATGACGATCGAATCCTTGCCGCCCGAAAACAAGAGCGCTGGCTTCTCGAATTGCGCGGCGGCTTCGCGGATCACGAAGATTGCTTCGGCTTCCAGCCGCTCTAGCTCGTTGAGGGTGCGTCTCTGCATCTCGGGGACCGTTTTCAAAGGTCCACCTTCATCCAAGAGCCGTCCTCGGCGCGACGCAAGCAGCACCGCCCGTCGTCCGTCAGCGCAAACAGGTGCAACCAGCCGTTGTCGACGAGGTCGCGTGCTCCCTCGTGCTTCCTGAGAATGGCGTCGATCTGCTCGGGTGGCGCTTCGACGAAGACGCTGAGCCGCAAAGGCTCGTGAACGAAACGCTTGCCGTCGTGCAGCGTTTGCATGGGAAGTCCGACTCGCAGGTCGCCTCCATTGCCCTCGAGGACGCCGAGTGTGCCTACGACGTTGTGCAACACCTTGTTTCCGGAACCGAATGCCTGCTGGTTCACCGTGGAGCCGTAGTACTGGAGGTTGATCCAGCTCGCGACGACCATGGGCGCCGTCAAGATCAGCTCGAGCACGCTCCATCCGTCGTCGCGCCGCCAGTCGTAGTCGTGGAGAAAGACACGGCCTCCGAGGTCGATTCCC
>DATIUW010000153.1:0-2712 GCA_035466435.1 Polyangiales bacterium
ACCCCGCTCACGAGACCCGTATTGAGAGACTACGAGACAACCTGCCTCTGGCGACCGAGCTCTATCGTGAGGCGCGCGCTGCCGGCAAAGACCCTCAATGCGTGCCCCCGTCTCTAGCCCCCAGCTCTCGAGCTCTTAGCGCCTCTCGAGCGCGAAGCCAACCTCCAGCGTGACCTGGTAGCTCTCGATCTCCGCGCCAGGCGCCAAATTGCCACGCACCTCGACCAGCTCGAACCAAGAGTGACCTTTGATCGTCCGGGCTGATTCCTCGAGCGCAGCGCGAATGGCTCCTTCGATGCTCTCCGAAGACTGCCCGGTTACCTTGATGTGCTTGTAAACGTGGGATGCCATGGGGCACCTAGATGCAAAGCCCGTGCCGCAAGCAATCGAGCATCATGAGCACCGATTGGCACGAACCATGCGTGAACAGGAGAGGAGAGGAGGATCGCCAAATGCAAACGATCGACACGCCGTCGCTACAGGAGAAAATCGAGAACAATCCCAACTTGAAGCTGGTCGAGGTTCTGGACCCACAACAGTACGACGAGTTCCACCTTCCCGGTGCGATGAACGTGCCCTTGGGCAGCGGGTTCGAAGAGAGCATCCAACAAGCGATCTCCGACAAGAAGGCTCCGGTCGTCGTGTACTGCTGGGACGAAGAATGCGACGCATCTCCCAAGGCAGGCCGAAAGATGGAGGAGCTAGGCTACGAGCACGTCTACCACTACAAGGCCGGAAAGAAAGCCTGGAAGGAAGCGGGGCTCCCCGTCCGCTGAGGTTCGTCTAGACCCTCGCCCTACTCGCTTTCGCTGACGGGACGGGTGCTCCCCGGCTTGCCGGAGCTGATCGGCTCTGCTTGGACGTCCTTCGCGGAAGAAACCTTTCGATCTTCGTAAGGGTTGTCTTCCCCCACAGACCCAGGCTGAGGCTCCGCAGCCGATTCGCTCAGCGGCGCGTCGCTTCCGGGCCTTCCTTCAGCGAGCGTGCGCGGGCGTGCTTCGTGCGTGCGGGCCGAGTGTGGTCGAGAGCGCGACGCGGATCGGTCTGGTTCCTCGAAAAGATCGCTCCACGGCTCCCCCATGCGTTGCGCAAGCCACTGTCGAGTTTCGTTCCGTAGCATGCGAGCCATCGCAAGAAGTGCGACTTGAGCTCTCTCCACGGCGACGGACGCCGGGACACCGAGCCTACGTTCAACCAGCTCGTAGAGCGCATCGGGATGCTCGAACATGCGCTGGTGCTCCACGTCTCGAATCCAGTGCGAGGCCGGACCTGGCAGCTCGAGCGCAAGCCGCTGTGCCTCCGCAGACGTCAGACACTTCGCAAACGCCGTGAGCGTCTCTTCGAGCCACTGTATCGCGGTTGCACGTTGCTTGATGCCCGTGTGCTCCACCACGTAGTCGGTCATGTCATCGAACTGCATGCTTGCTCGCCTCCTTCCACACGCATGAGGAAGGCCGCCAGAACGTCACTCGGCTGCTTTCTTCGCCAGCGTGATGAAAATCCGTACTTGATCTTTGGGATCCTTGGGCACATCGAACACGCGTCGCTCCGTCATTCGGCCCTCCCCGCGTGCCTGAAGCACGTATCGGCCGGAATCGAGCTTGGCCAGCAGAATGGGCCCGCGCAACGTGTGCTCGACGAGTCGCTTTCCAGCATCCGTCTCGATCGAAAGGTCGACTCCACTGAGGTAGGCACCCCGAGAATTACTGATGGTGACGCGAACGTTGTACTTCTCGTCCATCTTGTCGAGCGCGGCCTGCTCACGGCCTCCTACGCCTCCGCTCACGAGCTCGACCCCGTTTTGGGTTTGCGGGGTCAGCTTCTTCGTAGAGCCGCTCTCCGCTCCGGCGACAGGGACGAGCAGTAGCATGGACATCGCGCATAGGAAGAATAGTTTCATCATCGTGCTCCTTTCGCCCCGAAGTGAACGCAAGTGGCGTGCCAGGCGCGAAACCCCGAGCGCGAACCGGTGACGTGAATCGCCGATCGTCTCGGCTCGTCTCGGCCGGGCGCACATGCACGCGACGTGCCGAGAAACCGTGGCGAAATGCCACAGGTGAGACGGGCTGCATCACGTTCCACAGGCACGTGGCTGGCAGCCGGCGACTCGGAGCGATTCAGGGTGTGCAACACTCGCTGGCCTGCTTCTTGCTCGATCATGTGAGCATTGCATTCGAGAAGAAGGAGGAAATTAGACAATGGCGAAGAGCATTAGAGAAGTCATGACGCAAGACGCGAAGACGATGAAGGCTGACGAGACGCTCACGAGCGCCGCGCAGGCGATGAAGGAATCCGACATCGGCTGCGTGCTGGTGATGACGGGCGGCAAGCTGCATGGGCTCGTCACGGACCGTGACATCGTCGTACGGGCGATCGCAGAAAATCGCGACCCCTCGCGTACCAAGCTCGAGGAGATCTGCACCAAGGAGACCCGAACGCTTTCGCCCGACGCTTCCGTCGACGATGCCGTCGAGCTGATGCGCAAGGAATCGATTCGCCGAGTTCCGGTCGTCGAGAATGGCAGCCCAGTGGGAATGGTTTCACTCGGTGACCTAGCGGTGGAACGCGATCCGAAATCCGCGTTGGGACAGATCAGCGCCGCGCCGCCGCAGTCGTAACGGAAACGGGAAGGAAACGGGTCAATCACGGTGGAAGAACCGGTTCAGATTACCTACCGGGGCATGGACCGCTCCGAAGCGGTCGACAGCCACA
>DATIUW010000154.1:0-11173 GCA_035466435.1 Polyangiales bacterium
TTTCAACGTGACGAAAAACGCGGCGGACAAACATTTCTTCAAGGTCCCCACGCTCCGCAACGTCGAGCTGACCCCGCCCTACCTGCACGATGGATCGCGGGAGACGCTCGAAGAGACCGTCGCACTGATGGGCAAGTACCAGCTCGGCCGCGACCTGACCGAACAGCAGATCAACGACATCGTCGCATTCCTGAAAAGCCTGACCGGCGAGCTGCCCCCATACGCAAAGATGCCCGAGGGCACCTAAGGGGTCCGTCACGACTCATCCCCGGAGAAGTCGACACACCCGGGCCACGGACCGCGGACCACGGCGCCCGGCTCACGCACCCCGATCCTCGATCTAGTGTTAGCTTCAGTGACGGCGACAGCGATCCCCGGAGGACGGGTCGCGACGGGCGCGCTCGGGCGCCCCGTCGCCCCCGCCGCCTCAAGTCCACCTGCAACGAGGCGACGGTCCGTTCGCTGTGCTGCCCATCCCGCCCCGTTCTCCTACGTAGAAGTCGACGTCGGGAGGGCTCGGAAAAACGCGACATGGGGTAGGCGTTCGTGTGGGGGAGGCGGGGTGGGGATTGCGGGGTCACGCTTCGCGATTACGTCTTGTGCAGTCACGGTGTGTGGTTATTCGACTGAAGCGCAGCAGCAACGTCGGAACACGGACCCATCATCCCCACCCCGCCGCCCCCACGCTAGCGCCTAAGCCGCCGCGTTCCGTGGAACCTCGTGTCGTGTTTTTCCGAGCCCGTTCTTCGGCCAGCGACGCCGCCAGCAGCTCGCAATCTAGCAATGGGTTTTACGGGCCCAAAGCCCCGTGATGGCGCAACGCGCCATTTTACGGGGCGTCGAACAAATCGTGGAATCCGCTCGGTTCGTGCCTGCCGAACACGAGAGTTTCCAATATTCCAATGCCGTGCTGCTCACCCATCGTCGCCCGCACGACGTGGTGGACGTGAATGGTGCAGTACTCGTCGGGCTCGACCTCGTCGAGGTTCCAGCTCTCGTATCCCGTGTCGACCTCGTCTCGCCACATCGCGTGGCCCCACTCGGGGTGCTGGTATCCGATACCCATCATCTGAAAGCGGAGCAGGGGCTCGAGCTCGATGTCGTGTTTCGCGCCATCACGAGCTTCGAAATGGATTGCTGCCTTTTCGGGCCATCTCGTTCCGCTCCGCCAGTCGATCTCGTGATGGGCGTTTGCCATCACCTCCTGGCTGGCTTCTACGGCTTCCTTCGGAACTTCCTCAGCGTCGCCGTGGGTCTTGACGATGGACGCGCTCAGCTCTTCCGGACGGCCGTCGGGCATCTCACGAGTCAGAAAGTGCGTGCAAAACCCGTCGAAATGAACCGGTGACCAAATCCAATAGACCGCGGGATCGGTGGTCAAGCGACTCGGGGCTCCCTCCTCGTACTCGCCCACTGGACGCATCCCCCAGGATTTGTCTCGTGTGCCGAGCACTTCGCTCCGCTCGACGTCGAAGCGGCGACCTCCAATCGAAAAGAATCCCTGCCAAGTGCCGTACTGAGTGAAGCGCTGGGCATCCATGATGAGGCGATTGCCGTCGTACATGACGTTCTTCGGCTCTTGAATCGGAGGGGCCTTGGCGTGGAAGGTCAAGTCGCACTCGACCGCGGTTTCGTTGGGCTCGATGATGACCCGAACGATGCGCATCGGCTTGAGCACCTCGATTCGAAGCGGCCCCGCGCTGGCGTCGAGGGGGTTGTCCGCGATCCGTCGAGAGGCGTGAAACGAATGCTGTACCCCGTCGACCGATACGCTGAAATGGCCGTCTTGCACGAACCGGTTTGGATAACGGCCGAAACCGATCTCGAACAAAAACGTGGCGGACTTGTCGAACCCGTTGAACCAGTAGCGGTCGTAGGCGTTGCGATTGACGATTCCGGTTTGGTTGATGGGAAGGGGAGCTTGATGAATCAGGTAGTCGTCGAAATCGGTGATCATGTCACTTCCCTCGTTCGGGCGACGTGACTCCGCATTCTCGCAGAATCTCTTCCGTGTCGGCGCCGCGCTCTTTCGCAGGCTTGGGATCGTCCGGTTTGGTCCTGGAAAAACGCGGGGCCGGGACGGCATGTTTGATGCCACCGATGTCGACGAACGAACGGCGCGCGACGTGGTGCTCGTGCTCGAACACCTCAGCCGTCGCGAGGACGGGGGCAAAGCAAGCGTCGCTGCCCTCGAAAACCTGACACCACTCGTCGCGCGTCTTCTGGCGAAAAAGCGCTTCGAGGGTCGGGCGAAGCTCGTTCCATTTGGCGGGGTTCAGATGCTCGCCCGCTTTGGGGGCTTTGCCCTGAAGTCCGAGCCTTTCGATGAGCTCCGCGTAGAACTGAGGTTCGAGCGAGCCGATCGACACGTACTTGCCATCGCTGGTTTCGTAGACGTCGTAGAACGCCGCCCCGGAATCGAGAAGATTCTCGCCACGCTTGTCGGACCAGAACCCCTGTTGCATGCCGGCATAGACACTGGCCATGAGCGCAGCCACGCCGTCGACCATTGCGGCATCGACCACTTGTCCCTTGCCCGACTTCTGGGTTTCCAGCAGCGCCGCGAGGACGCCAAATGCCAAGAGCAGCCCGCCGCCTCCAAAGTCTCCTACGAGGTTGAGCGGCACGGTGGGACGCTCTCCCTTGCGGCCGATCGCGTGTAGGGCGCCTGATAATGCGATGTAGTTGATGTCGTGTCCCGCGCGAGGCGCCAAGGGCCCCTCTTGACCCCAACCCGTCATTCGGCCGAACACCAAGCGTGGATTGACTTCCAAACAAGCATCCGGACCGATCCCGAGCCTCTCCATCACACCGGGGCGAAAGCCTTCGATGAGGGCATCGGCCGTCTCGATGATCTTGAGCAGTGCTTGCTTTCCCTCGGGCTTCTTCAAATCGAGCGTGATGCTTCTCTTGCCCCGGCTCATCACGTCGAAGCTCGCTTGCAAGAACGAGGGCTCGGGCCGGCCCACGCGAATGACCTCTGCGCCGAGGTCCGCCAACAGCATTCCGGCAAAAGGGCAGGGGCCGATCCCCTCAATTTCAATGATTCGAATTCCGTCGAGTGGTCCCATCTTCAAAGCTCCGATAGCGCGCGGCGCAAGGTGATAGAGGCTAGGTTTTCGTAGTCGAACTCGTTGTCTTCATCGATCATTCCGAGCTTCTTCATGTGCTGGCCGATACGGGCCATTTGCATGGAGAACCTCGTGAGCGCGAGAATGGAATAGTAGCCGAGGTCTTCCGTGCTCAGACCCGTCGCTTCCCGCCATCGGGCGATGGTCGCTTCATGACTCGGGATGCCCGGCAGACGATCGAGCTCGAGCCCTTCGGAGAAGCAACGGTCCGACGCGAGCCACCAGGCTAGATCCTGTACGGGGTCTCCAATCCGAACCATTTCCCAATCGAGAACGGCGGCGCACTCGAGATCATCGTCGAAGATCTGATTGGCCAGCCTCGAGTCGCCCCAACAAAGCCCGATCTGGCGTTCGGCGGGCTTGTGAGATTCGAGATAGTCGAGCCCACGGACGATGTCGGGATGACGCTCCCTCGGCATGCCCCATTCGAAATACCGTTGGTAGTAGTGAAGCTGTTGCCCTAGCGGCGTCGCGCCCCGTTCGGGCTCGAGCAGGAAATCGAAACCGAGCTCTTTCCAGTCGAGGCGGTGGACCTTGCACATCGCGTCGAAACCATTCCACCAGACCTTTTCGCGCTCGGCTTCCGAGAGGTCGTCCGCGATCCATCCCTCATCGTGCATGGGTGGATTGTCGCTCGGGACTTGGCCTGCGATGCGATCCATCAGGTAGAACGGCACCCCGAGGATCGACGGATTCGGCTCGAACCATCGGACCCGAGGCACCGGGACGTCGGTGTCGTCGAGGAGCTGAAGCACGCGGCATTGAAGGGCGATGTCGTACGTCGGAAAGACGATGTATTCAGTCGGCTCGAGGCGTGCAACCAAGCCTTCCCGGTACCGCTCGCCGTTTTTGTCGTACACCAGCTCGAAGATCAGCGTGTCGCTCGAAAAGCCGGTGCCGAGCGGTGCGTCTAGATCTTCGATGCGGATGTCGGTCGCAGGCACCGAAACCTTGGGCGCCAGCCACTGCGCTAGTCGATCTGCGGTCGCGTCGAGATCTCTCTCGTCATCCTCGAAACCCATGCCTGCCTCGTACGCGTTTGACTCGCCGCGCGGCTCTGTCATCTACGTCATTCCGCTGCGGTGGTCGAGCCCCGATGACCGGATCTAACACGAAATGAGCAGAGCCAAGCTGAGCGATCCACTGACCCTACCCTGCGGGGCGACGCTCTCGAACCGGGTCGCAAAGGCGGCGATGAGCGAGCATCTCGGCTCACCGAAGCAGTCACCTACCAGGGGGCTCGCACGGCTCTACGAAACCTGGTCTCGAGGCGGCGCGGGGCTGCTCATCACGGGTAACGTCATGGTCGACAAGGCCCATCTCGAGGCCGCACGCAACGTTGCCATCGGAGCGGACTCGAACATCGATCGGTTTCGCGACTGGGCAGCAGCAGGAACGGCGCAGGGCAATCATCTGTGGATGCAGCTCAATCATCCCGGCCGCCAGACGCCCAGACACATCAACCCGAGCCCCGCGGCTCCCTCTGCGGTCGAGCCGGTCAACCTGTTCCGCCGCGCCAAGGCGTTCGGCACGCCCCATGCCATGGACGAGGCGGAAATCGGCGCCGCGATACGCAGCTTTGCGAGCGCCGCCGCCTTCGCGAAGGCGGCAGGGTTCACCGGAGTCCAGGTCCACGGCGCGCACGGATACCTCGTCAGTCAGTTCCTCTCCCCGCTGACGAATCGTCGCGAGGACAGGTGGGGTGGCCCGCTCGAGAATCGTGCGCGTTTTGCGCGTGCGGTCCTTCGAGAGATTCGCAGGACGGTAGGCCATGCTTTTCCGATCGGGATCAAGCTCAACTCCGCCGATTTCCAACGCGGTGGTTTCACGGAAGAGGAGTCGATGCGCGTCCTCCGGATGCTTCGAGAAGACGGAATCGATTTGGTCGAGATCTCCGGGGGGAGCTACGAGTCGCGCGTCATGTTGAGCCAAGCCGACTCGGGACGGGACGCCTTCTTCCTCGATTACGCCAAGAAGGCACGTGCCGAGGTCGACATCCCCCTCATGGTGACCGGTGGCTTCCGAAAGCGCGCCGCGATGGAAAATGCGCTCGCGAATGGCGCCCTCGACGTCATCGGCATGGCGCGTCCGTTCACCAACAATCCGCGAATCGCTCTCGATTTGCTCGAAGCTCGGACGAGGAGGGCCGCCGACCCTCCGGTCATGCCAGGGCTCGGAAGACTCGGCGGGACCTCGCAGGCCATGATGAGCGTCGCGCAGATGGGGCTGCTGGCCAGGGGAAAGAGCCCGACTTTGCGTTTCGGTGGGCTGAGCGCGGTGCTTGGGGCCCTTTTCGAGGAGAGCACCAGCTTTCTGAGACCCAAGCGTCGCTGAGCAAGCCCTCATTCACTCTTTGGCGGCGACCATTCGTTCACCACCCGGAACAAGCGGTTTGGTGGAAGCACCAATTGCAGAAAGCGAAACATCCGGCTCTCACCTATCCAGACTTGCTCCTGGCCGCGCTCGATGCCCCGAACCATGCGTCGCGCGCACTCCTCGGCGCTCATCTTCTTCCACTTCTTGTCGGCCAGCATGGGAGTGTCGACCGTCGGAGGAAACACCTCGATCACTCGGATCTCACCGTCGAGATGATGGCGGAGGCACAAGGTGTAGGCGTGCAACCCAGCCTTGCTGCTGCTGTAGATCGGCGTATCGGCGAGAGGTCCGAGACCCGCCGGTGAACCGACGATTACGATCGCGGGGTCTTTTGCTCTGCGCAGCATATCGAGCATGCGCTGCGTCAGCTCAATCGGGCCGAACAGATTGGCGTCGATGATCTGCTTGGCCTCGCCCAAGTCGAGGCCGCCGGCCAACGAGTCGAAGCCCAGAATCGCTGCGTTGCTGATCAGTGTGTCGATGCGATGACCGTCGCGGGTGATCCGATCGATCAATCGTGTGATGTCCTCGGAGCTCGTCAGGTCGCAGGTGTAAGGGAAAATGGCCTCGGAATGAGACGCCGTTCCTTCCAGGAGATCCAGCCGTCGCCCGCAGACCGCCACCGTATTGCCCTTGTCGGCGAGCTGTCGCGCGAGGGCGCGGCCGATGCCCGTGCCTCCACCCGTCAACAAGACCGTTCGACCTTCGAGATTCATGCTTGCTCTTGAGTTGTAGTCGTATCCTGGCTATGCGCTACCGGGTGCAATGAAGCTGTTCACCGACACGATCGTGCTTTCTACGAGCCGCGAACGCGAGCTGGTCGACATCACCACGCAGGCGCAGCGCCTCGTGAAAGGCTCCGGCGTGCGGGACGGGATTTGTACTCTCTACGTCCACGGTGCGACGGCGGCATTGATGATTCAAGAGAACGCCGACCCGAACATCGGACGCGACGTGGTGGACTGTTTGGACAAGCTGGTCCCGAAGGGCGTCTGGCTCCACGACCGCATCGATGGAAACGGGGCCGCCCACATCCAGGCGGGCATCATCGGACCGAGCGAAACCATACCCATCCGCGAAGGAGAGCTGGACTTGTCCACTTGGCAAAACGTTTTCGTCTGCGAGCTCGACGGCCCGAGAAGACGCCGCACCGTAGCCGTCACGATCATGGGTACGTGATCCCATTCACGTGATTGTGGAAAGGATCAGGTACACGGCCAGCGAGGCAAGCACCAGCTGGAACCAGAAAACGAAGCGTTCCTTGGAAAGCATGCTCAGCAAGTGCTTGCCGAAGTACGTGCCTCCGATGACCGCCGCCACCAGTGCCGCCAGCAAAGGAGCGTAGGGCGCATAGTCGAAGTGCAGGGCGAGAAACGCCGGAATTTTGAGAAGATGAATCCATGTTTGGCAGACCGCCTTGGTGGCGATGACCTCTTCGTTGTCGAAGTCGTCCCGGAGAAAAAAGGGCGCCAGGAACGGGCCCGTCGCACCGACGAAAATCCCGAGTAGGCCAGCCACGAAACCCAGCACCGCATATGACCACATGGGCGGGTTGCGGAGCGTGGGCTTGTATCGGCGCCAAGCCAAAAAGAACAAGATGAAGCCGCCGATCCATGCGCGAAACCACGTCAGCTCGAGGTCCGCCCAGATGTTGGCCGCAATGGCGACTCCGGCGATGGCAGGCGCCATGAAAGCGAAGAAGATCGCCCACCGCACGTGACGCCGGAAGGCCCAGGTTCGTGTCCAGTTGGACGCTAGCTGGACCACGCCATGAATCGGGACCACCACCGGGGCAGGAAGGAGCGCGGTCATCACGCCGAGCAAGGTCACCCCC
The DNA here is from genome assembly GCA_035466435.1 of Polyangiales bacterium. GTDB lineage: Bacteria > Myxococcota_A > Polyangia > Polyangiales > Houyiibacteriaceae > SG8-38. Next base: position 7,342 of record DATIUW010000154.1, read on the forward strand.
CCGGCCATGCCGAGAATTGCAGATACCGTGGCCGTGACGAAGCTGGCCAGGAGCAGCACGACCATCGTGATCAACTCGAGCACGTGCGCAGGCTAGCACCCGTTTTTCCTTGTGCTCCATCCACATCATCGTTATTCGGCACAGTAGATGTCGGCGCGTCGGCTCTACTTTCATTTCGACTACATCTCGCCATACAGCTACTTGGCCTGGAAGCGTTTGGATGAGGTCGCTCGCCGCCACGACCTTCAGATCGAGGCCAAGCCCACGCTCTTGGCCGCGCTGCTCGATCATTGGGGCCACAAGGGGCCTGGCGAGATCGCTCCGAAGCGCGTCTACATGTTCAAGGACTGCATACGCGCAGCGGCCGCGTGGCACGTTCCGTTCGCGCCGCCGTTTTCCCACCCGTTCAACCCCCTTGCGTCGCTTCGCGCGACGCTCCTCGACATGCAGGGCGATACGCGAGCCATGCTCGTGACCCGTTTGTTCTCGGCAGCGTGGGCCGAGAGCCTCGATGTGGCCTCCCCCCGCGTGGTGGACCGGATCTGTGCCGAGGTCGGCGTGCCCGACGCGCTTCGGCGCATTCAGGATCCCACCGTCAAGCAACGCCTCCACGATGCGAGCGACGAAGCGATCCAGCGCGGTGTCTTCGGCGTTCCCACGATGATCGTAGACGACGAACCGTTCTTCGGCACCGACAGCTTCCCGCATCTAGAGCGCTACCTCGAGGGCCGAGATCCCGTGCGCCCCGACGCGATGGACGAGTGGGCGGCCGTCCCCGCCACGGCCCATCGCAAGCGCGGCAGCTAGCGATTGTGCCAGGCGACCATTCCGCCGCGCATGGACGCGATGCGCTTGAAGCCCAGCTTCTCCAACTCCAGCGCCACGCGACCCGATCGACGGCCAGAGCGGCAGATCGTGATGACGGGCTCTTCCTTGTCCCAGGCTTTCGATGCCTGATCCACGGTGCCCATGGGGATGACCTCGACCCCCTCGATCATGCCATCGGCTTGTGCCTCGTCGAACTCGCGAACGTCGACCATTCGGATGGCACCCATGTTGTCCTCGACCCAGGTCGTGGTGACCTCGGGCACGCCCTCGGGCGAGCGTTCGATGGCCGCCCAACCGCGCTCCGGAAGGGGCTCGCCAGACATCGAGATCGCCGGAACGATTCCACAGTGCAAGTTGGCGGGAACGGCGATGTCGATCTTCTTCGGGGCCGGCAAGTCGAGGTTGTCCATGATTTCCACGAACTCGGCTTCGGTCTTGCCGTCGCCGACACGTGGATTGTGCTGCTTCTCTTCCCCGACGGTCGTGAACGTCATTCCTTTGTAGTCGTGCCCCGGCCAGATGATCGTGTCGTCGGGTAGGGTGAAGATCTTGTCGTGGATGGAGCGATAGAGAGTCTGCGCGCTCCCCTGCTGGAAATCCGTTCGACCCGTGCCGCGAATGAACAGGGCATCGCCGGTGAACGCGTGCTTGTGATCTCCGGTGACGAACGTCACGCAGCCATCGGTGTGTCCCGGGGTCGCCCGCACCTCGAGCTCGTTCGAGCCGAACTTCAACCGGTCCCCGTCGTCGACCGTCACGTCGACGCACTCTGCCCCTACCTTCACACCGACCACGGCCTTGCTTCCCAAGCGCGTACGCAACAACCCGGAGCCCGTGATGTGGTCCGCGTGCGCGTGCGTATCCAACGTGTACACGAGCCGGAGCCCCAGCTCCTCGAGGAGCTTGATGTCGCGCTCGACCTGATCGATGACCGGATCGATCAGCACCGCCTCTCCGGACTTCTCGTCTGCGAGCAGGTAGGTGTAGGTCCAAGTCTCGTGATCGAAGAGTTGACGAAGTAGCATCGAATAGCCTCCGTGAGAGTCGTTGCGCGCCGGGGTGTGCGGCTCGTGGCCGTGCATCCTAAGTTGGCGAATTAACAGCACTCGAGAGCCTTCGCAAACCCCTCGAATAGAAAGCACTGGCGGATCCGGTCCGGTACTGCTTTGAATGAGCGCCATGGAATCCTTCACACCCATTGCCTCCACGATCGGCGGCATCCTGATTGGCATCGCAGCCGCCGGGCTTCTCATGTTCCACGGCCGAATCGCGGGCATCAGCGGCATTGCGGGCGGCATCTTCCGGCGGCAGGCCGGCGACACCGAGTGGCGCGTCATGTTCCTGGTCGGTCTCTTCGCCGCCGGCGTCGTCTGGCACTACTTTCGACCGATGGACTATCGGGTCGAGATCGACCGTTCCACGCTGGCGCTGGTCATCGCGGGACTGACCGTGGGGCTCGGAACCCAGCTCGGAAGCGGCTGCACGAGCGGTCACGGCGTCTGCGGCATCGGCCGTCTTTCCAAGCGCTCCACGGTGGCCACCGTGTCCTTCATGGTGACGGCGGCGATCACGGTGTTCGTGGTCAACGAAGTGTTGGGAGGCTCGATATGAAGGTGAAAATCGGCGCGTTTTTGGGCGGCCTGGTTTTCGGCTTCGGCCTGGCCATCGGCGGCATGACCCAGCCGGCGAAGGTCGTCGGCTTCTTCGACTATTTCGGTAGCTGGGATCCCAGCCTCGCATTCGTGATGGGCGGCGCGCTTCTCGTCTACACACCCGTGTACCGGTGGGCGGTTCGAACGTGGCAGCGGCCGATTTGGGCTCCATCGTTTTCACTGCCCACGCGTAGCGACATCGATTGGCGCTTGGTGCTGGGCTCGGGGATCTTCGGAGTCGGCTGGGGCCTCGGCGGCTATTGTCCCGGCCCTGCGTTCACCTCGGTCGGAGCGGGCTCTCGCGAAGCGCTGATCTTCGGCCTCGCGATGCTTGGGGGCGTTGGCGCCTACCAGGTCTTCATGCGGCTCCGCGAAGGACGTGCCGACGGCCCGAGTGACCGGCCGGCGGCGACCGTAATCGACGGATGAGCGAGCGCGTCCCCCCGCTTCCCATCGTCGCCTGGTTGAAGGGCTATCAGCGGCAGGACCTCGGCGCTGATTTGGTGGCCGGTCTCACTACTGCCGTGATGTTGGTGCCGCAGGCGATGGGATACGCGCTTCTTGCTGGTCTTCCGCCCATCCACGGGCTCTATGCGTCCGTCGTGCCGTTGCTGGCATACGCCGTGCTGGGTACGTCGAGACATCTAGCCGTCGGTCCGGTCGCCATGGATTCGATTCTCGTTGCCGGGAGCGTCGGCGCCATCGCAGCCGTGGGGACCGAGGACTACGTCGTGATTGCGGCAGCGCTCGGGATCATGGTGGGGGTGGTCCAGGCGGGGCTGGGCTTCCTGCGCGCCGGGTTCTTGGTGAACTTTCTTTCGCGACCTGTCGTGGCCGGATTCACCGCGGCGGCCGCGCTCATCATCGCGGCCAGCCAGCTCGGGAATCTCTTGGGGATCGACCTTCCCCGCACCCACCACGTTCACCGTGTTCTGTGGGAGGCCGTCCGAAACGCATCGAGCTGGTCTTGGGTGACGCTTGCCATCGGCGTCCTGTCGATCGCCGCGCTCTCGATCGGAAAGAGGCGCTGGCCGCGTTTCCCCGCGGCGCTCTTCGTCGTGGTCGCTGGAACCGTCGTGGTCTGGGCTCTCGGACTGCGCGACGTCGGAGTCGCCGTCGTCGGCGAGGTGCCCGCGGGGTTGCCCGGTCTTCGATTGCCGACCGTCGACGCATCGATTCTCACGCAGCTCCTTCCGGCCGCTGCGACGATCGCGCTGGTCTCTTTCATGGAGGCCATCTCGGTCGGGCGCGTGTTTGCACAGACCCACCGCTACGAGATTTTCCCCAACCGGGAGCTGATTGCGCTGGGGTTCGCCAACCTCGGCGGAGGGATTACCGGTGGATATCCGATC
>DATIUW010000155.1:0-26279 GCA_035466435.1 Polyangiales bacterium
TCTCGACGTGATGCTGCCCGACGTCAATGGCTTCGATCTCTGCAATAAGCTTCGTGAGGCGGGCAATTTCGTGCCGGTGATCATGTTGACGGCGCGTTCCGCCCCCGAAGACCGCGTCCGCGGTTTGGAAGTGGGCGCTGACGACTACATGGTGAAGCCCTTCGAGCTCGGCGAGCTACTTGCGAGGGTGCGCTCCGTGCTTCGACGACAACGCTGGGAGCAGGTCTCGGGAAACCACGCCAAAGCACATACCTTGTCGTTCGGGGAGGCGGAGATCAACTTCGATACCCACGAAGTCACCGTCGCAGGGAATCAAGTCCAGCTCACCCAGCTCGAGCTCGACCTGCTGCGGTATTTCGCCGAGAACGCCGGGCGCGTCCTGAGCCGCACCGAGCTTCTCGAGCGGGTTTGGAAGCTTCGCAACTACGGCAACACGCGAACCGTCGACAACTTCATCTCACGCCTCCGCCGCCGCTTCGAGCCCGATCCGAGCGCGCCCACGCATTTCCTCTCGGTTCGAGGCGCCGGCTACAAGTTCGTCGCATGAAGAATCGCCGGTCTTCTTTTACACAACTATGACAGACGACGAATGAACCATGACGGTGAGGCGCTGCACCCTGCGGTAGCCTTTGGCCCATGAAATTGCAGCAGACCTGGCCATTCGTTCTGTCGCACCTGGCCGTGCTCGGAGCCTTCTGGTCGGGGGTCACGTGGCAAGCCGTCGTTCTGTGCGTCGTTCTGCTCTTCGTCCGAGTGTGGGGAATCACGGCCGGCTACCACCGCTACTTCTCGCATCGCACGTACAAGACGAGCCGCGCGTTCCAGCTCTTCCTGGCCATTCTCGCCCAAAGCAGCTCGCAAAAAGGCGTGCTTTGGTGGGCTGGGCACCATCGGGTCCACCACAAGCTCTCCGACCAACCGGGCGACGTACATTCACCCGTCCAAAACAGTTTTTGGTATTCGCACGTCGGGTGGATCTTCGATGACACCGAAGAAACGCGGTGGGACAAGATTCGTGACTTCGCGAAGTATCCCGAGCTTCGGTGGCTCAACAAGTACTGGGCCGTTCCACCGACGGCGCTCGCCATAGCGTGCTTTTTCATCGCCGGCTGGCCGGGGCTGTTCATCGGCTTCTTTCTGAGCACCGTTCTGCTCTGGCACAACACGTTCCTCATCAACTCGCTGACCCACGTTTGGGGCAAGAAGCGCTTCGATACGACCGACGAGAGCCGAAACAACATGCTCACGGCGATGCTGACCCTCGGGGAGGGCTGGCACAACAACCACCACCACTACCAGTCCTCGTGCCGAAACGGGTTCTACTGGTGGGAGATCGACGTGACCTATTACGTGCTCAAGATGCTCGGCTGGGTCGGAATCGTATGGGATATCCGCGGGGTGCCCGAGCACGTGCTCGAAGAGGGCCGTCGACGTGATCGAGGCGAAACGGAGACCCCCGCAACGCAGGCCCCCGTGTCCGAAAAGCTCAGACTGGCGGCCTAAAGGCCGGGCCAGAGGCTAGGGCCGGGCTACAGCCACCAACGGAAAATGTGCGCCCACCAGGGAGCGGGTTTGTGTGTAGGTCGCCAGTTCCGTTCGTTGCTTTGCATCAGGGCCTCCATTGGGCGATGACGAACCCCAGCGGTCGATTATACAGAGACGGACCTAGTTTCCAAAGTGTTTCGTTGCACTGAAATCGTTGAAGATCATTCGTAATCCTGAATGTTTAGTCCTTTAGGAGGACGCCTCATGTCACGACCACAAGCTCTTGATATTCGATCTGGGGCACACGATTTCGACCTGGCGTCGGCGCTTGCTGCAGCTCTTCGGTCCTATTTCGACACCGGCGCCACCAAAGCGCGCGATTGGCGTATGTCGCAGCTCGATGCGCTCGAGCACTTCTTGATGGAGCGAGAGCGAGACATCGTCGATGCCCTTCAGGCCGATCTTCGAAAGCCGGAGACGGAGGCCTTCGTCTCGGAAATCGGCATGACTCTTTCGGAGCTGCGCTCCGCCAAGAAGAATCTGGCCTCCTGGATGAAGCCGGAGCGTGTCCGCACGCCCGTGGTCGCCATGCCGGGCCACAGCTACGTCTACCGAGAGCCGCTCGGGGTCGTGTTGATCATCGGACCTTGGAACTATCCCTTTCAGACCGTGGTTTTGCCGATGGTCGGGGCGCTCGCTGCGGGCAACTGCGTCGTGCTCAAGCCGTCCGAAATAGCCCCGAACGTCTCGAACATGCTGGCCCACTGGATTCCGAAATATCTCGATCGGAAGGCCGTGCAGGTTTGGCAAGGCGGTGTCCCGGAGACCACCGCGCTCTTGCGCGAGAAGTGGGATCACATCTTCTATACGGGCAACGGTCGCGTAGGGCGCATCGTCATGGAAGCGGCGGCAAAGCATCTCACTCCGGTCACTTTGGAGCTCGGTGGAAAGAGCCCCTGCATCGTGGACGAAAGCGCCGATCTAGACCTTGCCGCCAAGCGCATCGTGTTCGGGAAGTTCCTCAATGCCGGTCAGACTTGCGTGGCTCCTGACTACGTCCTGGTGCACGACCTGGTTCACGACGCGCTGATCAACCGCATGACCTCTACGATTCGCGAGTTCTACGGAGACGATCCGAAAAAGAGCCCCGACTATGCCCGCATCATCAACGAGCATCACTTCGACAGGTTGACGCGCCTGCTCTCCAGCGGCGATACGGTGACGGGCGGCCAAGCCGATGCAGAGACACGCTACATCGCTCCGACGATTCTCAGAAACGTTCGGGAGACCGATCCGGTGATGCAGGAGGAGATTTTCGGTCCGATTCTGCCGGTCATCGGTGTGCCGAGCGTCGATTCGGCGATCGCCTTGGTCAATCGCCACCCGAGGCCACTGGCGCTCTACGCGTTCTCCCGCGATCGAGCCGCGCAGGAACGCATCCTCGCTGGCACGAGCGCTGGAGGCACCACGATCAATCACGTTTGGATGCATCTCGGTGTTCCAGATCTTCCGTTCGGTGGAGTCGGTGCAAGCGGAATGGGCGCCTACCACGGGCGTCACACGTTCGAAACGTTTTCCCACCGGCGCGCCGTGCTGAAGAAGCCTTCGCTCCCCGAGCCGCCTCTTCTGTATCCGCCTTACTCTCCGAGTAAGCTGCGGTGGATCAAGCGGCTCGTCTAGGGCGCATCGGCGTACAGCATTCGGCCTTCGCCTTCGACGTGCTCCTTGAAGTGGCTCGGAATGCGCAACAAATCGCGTCGAACCGCAGGACGAATGATCGATACGAATACGCCGTCGCCGATGTCGACCAGCGCGCCGAACGATACCAACGTGCGATCATCTTTGTAGGGGCGCACTCGCAAGAAACCCCAGCCCGCTCGAATGTCGTGACCCTGCGAATGGTCCAACCGGAACATCAACGCACGCCGGTCCTCATCGAGCGTCGTTTGGAGCACGTAGCGAACGTCGACGGGGCCCCATTGCTGACGAATCGCTAGGTCGGCCTCTTCTCCGGCTTGATGCGTCACCTCGGTTTCGGTAGCCAGGGGGATGATGCGCTTGTATCTCGGCAAGTCGCTCAAAGCCTTCCATGCGATCTCCACCGGGACGTCCGCGATCTGCCAGCTCTGTCCGCCGATGAGCTTGTAGGCGCCTCTTTGCTCGTTCTTGTGTTTGGCGACGAGCTCGCCCGCGGCCAACATTCTCTTGTCATCGGTAGTCAGCTCGTCCTTGCTCGAAAAGGAGCGGGACGGGTTTCCCAAGAGAACGGCAAGCACGCAGAGAAGGGCTGCGACTGTGGGCAAAATTGACCCTCGGTGGCTTTGCTGTCTATGTCTGGCGTTACTCATGCGAGCGGTCCTAGTCGTTTTCGTCTTGATCTTCGGTTTCGCAGCCGTGCGGGCAAGCGCTATTCGAATCGACGGGGCCGCCCCCTCCGTCATTCAGGGCTCCTCGTTAAATATCACAACTGGGGCGGCCGTCGAAATCGAAGGGGGTGGAGCCGAGCGCCTTCCGTCTTGGACTTCCGTTCTTCCGCCTCTCGTCGCCATCGTCCTCGCGTTGCTTTTTCACAACGTGTTGGTCTCGCTGATCCTGGGGGTTTGGATCGGAGCGTATCTCCTGTCGGGGTCGCTCTTCGCGTCTTTCGCACGGCTGCTCGACACGCACATCGTCGATGCGATTGCAGACCGAGGCCACGCATCGATCCTGTTGTTCAGCCTGTTACTCGGCGGAATGCTCGGGTTGGTGACGCAGAGCGGTGGGGGCAAGGGCCTCGCGTCTTGGGTCGGGACCGGGGCGACGACGGGCCGCCGTGCGCAGCTCACCACCTGGTTCCTCGGCCTGCTGATCTTCTTCGACGACTACGCCAACTCGCTGCTCGTCGGTTCGTCGATGCGTCCCGTGACCGATCGCATTCGGGTAAGCCGAGAGAAGCTCGCCTTCATCGTCGATGCGACCGCTGCGCCCGTCGCCAGCCTCGCGCTCATCTCGTCGTGGATCGCAGTCGAAGTCGGCTACATCCACGACCAGTTCACACATCTCGGCATCGAGCGCGACGCCTACGTGACGTTCGTCGAGACCATCCCGTTTCGTTTCTACCCGATTCTGATGCTTCTCTTCGTTCCATGGGTGGCGTGGCGGGGCCGTGACTTCGGCGCGATGCTTCGTGCGGAACGGCGCGCGCTGCATCGCGGCTTGTTGACGCGCGTGGGAGCTCGGCCTGCTTCGGATTTCCGTGAAGAGTCGGTCTCCGAAGACGTGCCCGGTCGCGCCCTCAATGCCCTCGTGCCGATCGTCGTCGTCGTTCTGGTGGCAGCCATCGGAATTTATCTAGACGGACGAAGCAAGGTGCTCTCTGCGGGGCTCGATCCCACCCTGCGAGCGGTCGTCGGAGCCGCCAGCTCGAGCTCGGCGATTCTCTGGGCGACCGGCGCGGGCTGCGTCGTGGCGCTCGCGCTCGCCGTCGGGACTCGCGCGCTGACTTTTTCGCAATCGATCGACGCATGGATGGGCGGGATTCGCTCCATGGTCTACGCCGTCGTCATTCTGATTCTCGCATGGTCCCTCGGGGCGGTATGCCGGGATCTGGATACCGCCTCTTTCTTGATCGCAGCGGTTGGCGACTGGATCGCGCCGGCGTGGATCCCGGCGACGGTGTTCATCATGGCGGCTCTGGTGAGCTTCGCGACGGGGACCTCGTGGGGAACGATGGCGATCTTGTTTCCCTTGGTGGTGCCGCTGGCGCATCAGATTGCGCCCGGCGACCAGACCATCTTGTTCGGGACGGTGTCGTCGATCTTGGCAGGCTCGGTTTGGGGCGATCACTGCTCTCCAATCTCCGATACCACCATCCTCAGCTCCATGGCGACGAGCTGTGATCACATGGACCACGTACGGACCCAGCTACCTTATGCCTTGCTCATAGGACTGATCAGCTTAGTCTGCGCGGAGCTGCCCGTTGCAGCGGGGTGGTACGGCCCCTGGGTTGGGCTGGCGATTGGCTGCGTTGCGGTAATCGTGGTGTTCGAGTTAGTCAGCCGGCCTGTGCGGAGCTAGGTCCTCCGCTCGAATCTCTCCAGCGACGAGCTGGTCGCGAAGATGCCGCTTGAGCGTTTTCCCACTGGCGCCTTGCGGCAGCGCATCGACGAATGCGTATCGCCTCGGAACCTTGTAGGACGCCAATCGCTCACGCACCCACCGATCTAGCTCGATGGCGGTGACCGGAGGCGCTTCCCGTTTCACGACGACGGCCACGATTTCTTCGCCATAATAAGCATCCGGCTGACCCACGATGGCGACGTCTCGGACCGCCGGATGATGGGCGAGAACGTTTTCGACCTCCGAAGGGTAGATGCTCGCGCCACCGCGAAGGATCAGATCCTTGCTCCGGTCGACGATGGTCAGGCGATTCTCCTCGTCGACGAATCCGATGTCTCCCGTGTGAAGCCAACCACCTCGCAGGACGTGCAAGGTGGCGAGCTTGTCGTCCAGGTACCCCGCCATCACGTTTTGCCCTCGGATCAGGACTTCCCCGTGTGAACCGACCGGCAACGGTCGTCCCGCATCATCGGCAATCCGCACTTCGACGCCAGATACCGGTTTGCCAGACGATCCCGGCACCGCTTCGTCCGGAGGCGCGTTGATGGCGGTAAACGTGGCTTCGGTGAGCCCGTATCCTTGTCGTACGGGGGCGCCGAGACGCTGCTCCGCTCGCAGCCGGACGTCCTCGGCGAGAGGGGCCCCGGCGCTGAGGCACCATCGAAGCGCAGGTGGCGCGGGCACGCTCTTCTCGTCGGCCCAGGCGACGAACATGGTAGGCACGCCCGGCAACCACGTCACCCGGTGGCGTTCGCAGAGCTCGAGCGTTCGTGTGGGAGAGAACCTCGGAACGAAGACGGTGCTGGCCCCCGCATAGAATGGCACGAGCAGCGTCATACGGATCCCATAAGAGTGACTGAGGGGTAGAGCTCCCAGAATCCGGTCGCTCTCGCCGAGCCGCAGTGTTTGCTCGACGAGCGCCTTGGTGTGCGCGCCAAGCGACTGGTGAGTGATGCAGACGGCTTTGGAGGCGCCCGTGGTGCCCGATGTGTAGAGCAGAAGCGCCAACGAATCAGGCAGAAGATTCACGGGTTCCGCGAGACCGGCGCTGCCGTCGGTGGCTTCGCGTACGTCGAAGACCTTCACGGGAATGCTCGCACGGGTTCGACCTTCCTCTGCGACGTCGGCGCGCGCCGAGTCCGTGAGGAGCGCTTTGCACCCCGCATGCTCCAGCCGGAAAGCAATCTCTCGCGCCGTGGACGTCGCGGGCAGCGGAAGTGTGGTGCAGCCCGCATACACGGCGCCGAACCATGCCGCGACGAACCCGAGGCCGTTGTCGGTGTAGATCGCGACTCGATCGCCGGCGCCGAGGCCATGGGCGCACAGAAATGCTGCCACTCGCGAGGCGCGCCGGTCGAGCTCGCCGTAGTCGAGCACGAGGTCGCCACGCCCCGCGTCGATGATCCCGGTGCGCTCCGGATGTCGCGCCGCCCACCGATGAAGGAAGAGCCCGACGTTGGCGTTCATCGGCCGCAACTTAGCACGAGAGCCCGATGCTGGACGGTTGCGTGGGCCGGGTTACGATCCGGCCATGCCTTCAGCAAAAGCGATCCGCATCCGCGAGCACGGCGGACCCGAGGTGCTCGATATCGGCGAGATCGAGGTGCCCAAGCCCGGTCCGTCTCAGGTTCTCGTCGAGGTGGTGGCCGCCGGCCTCAATCGCGCCGACTGCTTACAGCGCCGCGGGTTCTATCCGGCGCCTCCGGGGGTTCCGCCCGACGTGCCCGGGCTCGAGCTCGCCGGGGTGGTCGAGATGGTGGGGGAATCGGTCGATCGCTGGAAGCCCGGTGACCGAGTCATGGGCATCGTTTCCGGAGGGGGAATGGCAACCCGCGTCGTGACCGAGGCCGACGAGTTGATGCGCATCCCCAAGGTGCTTTCATTCGAGGAAGCCGCGGCCGTGCCCGAGGTCTTCCTCACTGCGTACGATGCGATCGTGCTTCAAGGCGATTTGCGAGCGGGTGGGACCGTCCTGGTGCATGCAGTCGCCAGCGGGGTCGGGACCGCGGCGATCCAGCTCGCCTCCGTCCTGCGCGCCACGTCGATCGGCACCTCGCGCACCGCGCACAAGCTTCCACGATGTACGGAGCTCGGCTTGGACCACGCCATTTTGGTGGAAGAGGGTCAGTTTGCGGACACCGTCCTCGCAGCGGCGCCCCGGGGCGTCGACGTGATCCTCGATACCGTCGGCGCCGCGTACTTGGCGCAGAACGTCAAGGTGATCGCGGCCAAGGGTCGAATCATCGTCATCGGCCTGATGGGTGGCGTGAAAGGCGATCTCAATCTCGGAGCCCTCTTGTCCAAGCGGGCGTCGATTCATGGATCGGTCCTTCGCAGCCGGTCGCCCGCTGAAAAAGCCGAGCTGACCAGCGCGTTTGCCGTTCAAATGCTCGGTCGATTTGCGAGCGGCGAGCTGAGGCCGATCATCGACGAGGTGCTGCCCATGAGCGAAGCGCAAGCCGCGCACCGTCGCATGGAGGCCAACGAAACCTTCGGCAAGCTAGTGCTCACCTGGTAGGCGCTAGCGTGCGTTTCGTGGACCAAGTCCCCAGAGAACGGGTCGCGACGGGCCCAAGTCCGGGCTCGCAAAAACACGACACGGGGTTCCACGGAACGGGACGGCTTGCATAGGTGGCCCAGGAGGGCTTGGCGCCGGAGGGCCACGCAAGCCGTCCCTCGGGCGGCGCGCCAATCGGAAGTGGTTGCTGTCTTGCCGATTGGCACTTCGCACGTCCGCTCCACCCCGTGTCGCGTTTTTGCGAGCCCTACGTACGCCGACCCGTTCTCCGGGGACTTGGTCGACTGGACGTTGCCGGTTGCGCGCCTACAGCTTCAACGCGCGTCGAACGTAATTGGGCAGTGCGAATGCCGCTCGGTGGATTTCTTCGTTGTACGCCTTCGAGCCTTCCACCACGGCCGCCTGGCGCTCCGGTAGGGGCCGCAGCGGCTCGCCGGTATCGGAGCACCAGGTCCAGCTCCAGGTGCCCGTTGCGTAGAGAGGCACCGGACCCATGTATGGATGCACCTCGGAAAAGAGCCTCCGAAGCTTGTGCTGCGTCTCCACGAAGATGTCCATCATGAGCAGCGGCGACTCGCTTTGGAGCGCCATGACACCATCTGGCGCGAGCATGCGCTTACAGCCCTCGTAAAAGCTTTCGTCGAAGAGCACTGCGCCCGGGCCCACGGGGTCGGTTCCATCGAGCAGCACCACGTCGAATTTTTCGTCGTCGCTCTCCTTCACGTACTCGATGCCGTCGATGAAGCGCACCTCCAGGCGAGGATCGTCCCATGCTGTGCCGATGCTGGGCAGGTGCTCCTTCGACACCTCGACCACCATTCGGTCGAGCTCGATCATGACGCACTCGCGCACCCCCGGATGCCGCAGCACCTCGCGGACGGTTCCACCATCGCCACCGCCGATCACGAGCACCCGATCGATCCTCGGCGCGGTGGTCAGCGCGGGGTGGACGAGGAGCTCGTGGTATAGAAATTCGTCGTACTCGCTCGTCATGAACACGTTGTCGAGCACGAGGACCCGGCCGAATCGAGCGGTGTCTAGCACTTCGACGCTTTGATAGGGGCTTTGTCCCGCGAACAAGGTCTCCTTGACTCTCAGTCCGAGTCGTATGTGATCGTCGAAGGTCTCTTCATACCAAAGGCCCATCGGTGCCTCCTCAAAGAGCGAACCGAAGTTGTGAGTCGCCCGTCGCCGCGAGCGAGAGCGGCCGGCGTTGATGAGCCACCAAGAGCTGCGTTTTTCCGTGCCCGAGCGCAGCCTGGGCCGAGCTCGTAGCGAGCTGCGGAGCGTTGTTGGTCTCCGACAAATGCATGAGGACCACACGCTTGGGAACCTGGGGTAGGTATGCCAGGAGATCGCCAGCTTGGGCGTTGGAAAGATGCCCGAGAGAGCCGCCGACGCGCCGCTTGAGCACCGGTGGGTAAGGTCCGGAAGCCAGCATGTCCAGGTCGTGATTGCTTTCCAACAACAAGGTTTCGCAATCCCCCAGAAAGCGCGGCAGCCCTTTGGGCACGTGGCCGAGATCCGTGACTAGACCGACCGTGGTCTCCTTGCTTTCGAACACGAGCGCGACCTGGGGGGCATCGTGGGGAAGCCGCACGGAGCGGATGCAGATGTCGCCGATTCGAAATCGTCGACCTGCGGAAAAAGTTTCGGTACGCACCGAGCGGCGCAGCCGAAGCGATGGCATGGTTTCTTCGCTCGCGTGTACTGGACAGCCGAACCGTGTGGCGCAAACCGAGGCATGTGCCGCGTGGTCCCCATGGCTGTGCGTGACGATCAGGGCTGACAAATCGCTCGGTGCTTCACGCCCAGCCGCCGCAAAGCGCTGAATGAGCTTTCGGTGAGAGAGGCCCGCATCGACCAAGACACGGGTCGTTCCCGACTCGAAGTAAAGTGCATTGCCTTCGCTTCCGCTACCGAGAATCGTAACCTGCACCCCGCAACCTAGAGCACACCCGCCTTCGGATGGCAAGAGTCAGGGCTTGCGCCCGCGGCTCTATGGCGCGAGAGTTCCGGCGTGGACGACAACGACTTGGAATACGATAGTGTGCTCGTGGTGTCCTTTGGGGGGCCGGAGCAGCGCGCGGACGTCATGCCTTTTCTGGAGAACGTGGTCCGTGGCAAGAACGTGCCCCAGGAGCGGCTCAAGGAAGTTGCGGCGCACTACAACCATTTCGACGGCAAGAGCCCCATCAACGATCAGAACCGTGCACTGATCGCCGCCCTAAAAGAAGAGCTACGGGAGCATCAGATCGAGCTTCCCGTCTACTGGGGTAACCGCAATTGGCACCCGTTTCTGACCGAAGCACTGAGTCAGATGCGAGATGACGGGAAAAAGCGTGCTCTGGCCTTTTTCACGTCCGCCTACAGCAGCTACAGCGGCTGCCGCCAGTACCGCGAGAACATCGACAAAGCCCGCCAAGAGGTCGGTGAAGACGCACCTCGAGTCGACAAGCTGCGCGCCTATTACAATCACCCCGGGTTCATCGAGGCCAACGTCGACCACCTGCTGGCTGCCCTCGGAACCCTTCCGAAGGCGCGTCGCGAGTGCGCTCGCATCGCGTTCACCGCCCACAGCATTCCCGAAGCGATGGCCGAGACCTGCGACTACGTAGAGCAGCTTCAAGAGACGGCGCGACTCGTTGCCGAAGGAGCGCGTCACGATCGCTGGCAATTGGTGTATCAGAGCAGAAGCGGTCCGCCCCACATCCCCTGGCTCGCTCCGGACATCCTCGACCACCTGGATGCGTTGGCTCAGATCAACGTGAAGGACGTCGTCGTCGCGCCAATCGGATTCATCTCGGATCACATGGAGGTGGTTTGGGACCTCGACCACGAAGCGCGAGACCGGGCGAACGAGCTCGGAATCACGTTGACCAGGGCCTCCACGGTGGGCACCCATCCGGCCTTCGTCTCGATGATTCGCGAGCTGATCGAAGAACGGCTCGGGAGGGTCACGGGGCGGCAAGTTCTCGGGAAACGAGGCCCCGCTCCCGACGTGTGCCCGCCGGATTGTTGCAAGTACCAGCCTAGGGTTTCGAGACCGCCGGAGTCGGCTTGATCAGTCCGGGTCTTTGAACGAAGGCTCGCGTTTTTCCATGTTCGCTTGGACCGCTTCCATTTGATTGGAGCTCCCCAGCAGGCTCACCTGCAGCGCGGTCTCCAGCTTCAACGCATCCGCGCGCGTCATGCCGGGGGCGTCGTTGAAAAGCGTCTTGGAAGCGCGAATGGCATGGGGCGACTTGCTCGCAATGAGCTTTGCCGTCTCCAATGCCTCGGCGAGCGGATCGTCGCTGACCTTCGTCGCAAGCCCGAGCGCGACGGCCTCGGCGCCCGAGACGATGCGTCCCGTGAAGGTGAGCTCCTTTGCGACGTCGAGGGGCACGAGCCTCGGCAGAGTCTGAGTCAGGCTCATGTCCGGAATCAGTCCCCACTTGATCTCCATCACCGAAAGCTGGGCATCGGGCGTCACGTATCGAAGGTCCGCAGCCAGTGCGATCTGCAGCCCTCCGCCGAGCGCTACCCCATGGACGGCGGCGATCACCGGGACGTTCACCTCTTGCCAGATCCATGCCGCCCGTTGCGCCATGTTGGCGGGGCTTTCTTCCTGTCGTTCGAGCAGCTTCTGCATGAGCCGGGGAGAGCCCATGAACGATCCGAAGTCCAGCCCCGCGCAAAAGCCCTTGCCTTCGCCATGTATCACCACGGCGCGGATGCTCTTGTCCGCCATGATCTGCTTGCCCGTTCGAATCAGGCTCTCGAACATTGCCACATCGAGCGCGTTGCGTTTTTCCGGACGGGACATTCGGACCGTCGCGACGGCATCGTCGACGTTGAGTTGGACTCGTTCTGACATGCGGGCTCCTAGCTGAAAACGACGGTCTTGTTGTCGTAGACGAGGATGCGATCGTCAAGGTGCCATCGCACGGCGCGAGCCAAAACGACCTTTTCGAGGTCGCGGCCCTTGCGCACCAGATCCTGGACGGAATCGCGGTGTGAGCATCGAACGACGTCCTGTTCGATGATTGGCCCTTCATCCAACTCCGCCGTGGCATAGTGCGCAGTCGCACCAATCAGCTTGACCCCTCTTTCGAAAGCGCGGTGATAGGGTTTGCTGCCCATGAACGCCGGCAAGAACGAGTGATGAATGTTGATCACCTGACCTGGGAAGGCCCTGAGGAAGTCGTCGCTCAGAATTTGCATGTAGCGAGCCAAGACGACCAGATCGATGCCTTCTTCCTCCAGTAGCGATAGCGCTTTCGTTTCTTGCTCTCGCTTGGTCTCCTTCGTGATGGGTAAGTGATGGAACGGAATGTCGAACTGTTTCGCGACCGGCTCGAGATCAGGGTGATTGCTGACGACGAGTGGAAACTCCGTTGCCAACTCGCCGGCGCGCTGCCGTAGCAACAGGTCGTACAGACAGTGGTCGTACTTCGACACGAAGATCGCCGTCCGGTAGCGCTGCGTGCCGTCCGAGATGCGCCAGCTCATGGAGAAGCGTCCCGCCACTTCTGCGATGGCAGTCTCTAGGCTGCGACGATCGGTATGCAGCTCGGACATGTCGAACCGGATGCGCTGGAAGAATTGTCCGGCGACGGGGTCGGTGTGCTGGTCGGCATCGAGAATGTTCGCACCATGCCCGTAGAGCACCTGCGCGAGCGCGGCGACCAAGCCTTTGCGATCAGGGCAGCAAACGAGAAGGGTGGCTGTTTGTTCCACGTTGCAGTGTTTAGCCGCTGCGAGCCCGTTCGGCCAGCCCTACCGACTGAGGCGCTCCATGGCGTCGCCGAAGATGTACACGAGCTGCAGAAAGCCGGCCACGGTTCCGAGCACCGCGCCGGCCGCAATCAATTTCCACTCATCCTGTTGAAAGGCGGGTCGCAGAACACCCTCGTAACTCTCTCGGTCGAGAGCCTTCATGCGCCGTTCCAGCTCTCCGTTGAGGTCGACAGACTGTCCTGCGAACGTATGAAAGAAGCCACCAGGCTTGGGCCACTCGTCTTTGATGCGCTCCAGCAGCTCGGACCGAAGCGCGGCGCGTTCGTTTTCGGGAACCAGCAGCACGGCCATCGGGTGTGCCTCGTACTCGTCGATCAGCTCGCCAACGCGACGGTCGATGATTTCGTTCATCCTTGCGGCCCCACCGCTTTCCATCACGGTGTTCACGATGTTGTCTGCGTTGAGGACGCGCGTGGCTACGGTGCGCCCGAACGCTTCGGCCACTTCGTCTTGTCTTTTGTGAAACAGCCCCTGGACGGTGAGAGGTCCGATCCGGATTGGCTCGCGAGGAGAGAACACCAACTTGATCGCGATCCAGTTCGTGAGATAGCCCACACCGAATCCTGCTGCAGGGAGGATCCAGGGAAGTGGATAGAGCACCCATACGAGCATCTGGAACATGCCGAATAAGAAACCGAAGTAGAGTCCGGAGCGCTCGATGAACTTGAACTCCTTCCGTCCGACTTCGTAAAACATCTCACCCATCAAGCCGCGGTGCTGCTCGATGGCATCCAGAACGGTCTTCTCGATGTCCAAGATGTGGTCGATGTCGTCGGCCATGTCCATGGCGATGGCTCGGGCTACCTGGAGCACCTCGGCGCGAGCGCGTTCTCGGATCTTGTTCTGCATGAACTCGCCCGCGTTGTCCCACATGGCCTTCGCGTGCTTGTTTGCGATCTCGTCGATCACCTGCTCCGTCACCTCGTCGATCACCGCGCCGAGCTTGCCCGTGAAGGCATGCGCGTCGAACGTTTCGTCGAATAGCTGACGCAGGGACAGGAGCTTCTGGGTGATCAGGGTGTTCGAGACCCTGGCGAGCCGAAGGGCGTTGGCCGGAATGACCCCTTGCCAGCCGAGGTATGGCGGGATGCCGACGAACTCGAGCGGATAGAACATCATCTTGATCGCGACTACGTTGGTGAACCAGCCGACGAATGCGCTGATCACCGGGATGAGGAGGACGATCCAGTTGTCTTGAATGCGGCTCAGCAGCTCCATTGGATGTCGATGCTCGTGGGCGGCCCTACGGCGTGTACATGTGCATCCAGTAGAGCAGCAATGCGATTGTTTTCCCGTCTTCGATGTGTCCGTCCTTGACCATGTCTCGGACTTGCCACTGCGGAATCGGAAAAACCTCGATCTCCTCGCTCTCGTCGAGAGCCTGCGAGGTGTGCTCCAGGTCGGTGGCCAAGAAGCCGTACATACGCTCGTTCAAGACGCCTGGCGAAGCGTAAAACTCGGTGAGAGGCTCGAGACTACCGGCGCGGTATCCCGTCTCTTCCTCCACCTCGCGTGCTGCGCAGACCTCGGGCGGCTCTCCGTCTTCGAGTGTGCCGGCGGGAAGCTCCCAGAGCACCTTTCCGACCGTCCTGCGTAGGTTGCGGATCATGACGATTCGGCCGTCGTCCAACAGAGGGAGGATCACGGCTGCGCCCGGGTGTTCCACCACGTCCCGGATGATCTCTTGGCCTTCTGGGCCTTCGAATCTCAAGCGAGCAACGCTGAATTTGGCGGCGGTGAGGAGAAGCTCGCGTGATTTCATGGCCGGCATCATGGCCGACTTCGGTCCGGTTTTCACGTCAATTTGACTCGATCGCGCGTGATCGCCATTGTGAGGGCGTGCGGGTCGGGAATCTATGGAGCTCCCCGTTGGCGGTGGTTCTCGCAGGGGTGGTGATGGCAGGCGTGTGGACGCTCGGGTACGGCGCGTCGACCAGCTCCGCCGACGCTACGCCGAAGACGCCTGCTGCGCTCGCCGAGACCGGTGTGCTGGGCGCTCTTCGATCATCGCAGCGTATGGGCCCAAAGCTCTTGGAGCCGCCCCCGAACGACAAGCTCGGCCTCGGTATCGCAATCGAAGATCGCGACGGCACGTCGATGAAAGCCCTGCACGAAGCGCTCGCCCGCGCCGCCTCGGGGCAGGGGCAGGCCCGCCTCGTCTTCTTCGGCGCGTCCCACGTCGCGAGCGATCTCTTCACGGGATACGTTCGGCGGGAGCTTCAGGCTCGATACGGGGATGCAGGCCACGGTTTCTTGGTTCCGGTCCATCCATGGCGCACGTATCGGCACCGCGACGTGGACATCGACAGCGACGGAAAGCGATGGAAGACGCACCGAATTCGGGTCGGAGACACGGAAGTCGAGCGCGTGGGCATCGCAGGGCTCGCGATGGAGAGCAAGCGTCCCGATTCATTCGGCGCCGTGACGATCGCGCAGGACGCGGAAAGCGGCCAAAGCGCGAGCTTCTTCGAGCTCTATTACATGAGCCATCCGAGGGGCGGGGACCTGGATGTCTTCATCGACGGACGCAAGGCGCGTCGGATCTCGACGCACTCCCCGAGGGCGTCGACGGCCTATGCCACGTTTCGCGTTCCCGATGCGCCCCATCGCTTCGAGATTCGCACGTCGAGCAAGCGACCGGTTTGGCTCTTCGGCCTGGCCGTCGAACGCGATCGACCCGGCGTGATCGTGGACACCTTGGGGATCAACGGTGCGCGCGCCCGTTACCAGTTGCTGTGGGACGACGCGATTTATCGTGAGCATCTACGCCGAAGAAAGCCCGACTTGGTGGTTCTAGCCTATGGAACCAACGAGAGTGGCGACGACTCGCCGATCGAGGACTACGAGCGTGACCTACGGACCGTCGTCGGGCGGGTGCGCGAAACCGTTCCCGAAGCCTCGTGTCTGTTGATCGGGCCGTCCGACCGTCCGATGCAGGTCGAGGAGCGGGTATTCGAAGATCGCGCTCGAACCCTTCGCGTGATCGAGGTTCAGCACCGTGTTGCGCTCGAGATGGGTTGCGGCTTCTTCGACCTGGTGGCGTTCCAGGGTGGAGCGCTCTCGATGGTGCAGTGGGCTGCGAACGACCCGGCCTATGCGTCGCAGGACCACATTCACTTCAGCCGGCTGGGATACGAGCGTTTGGGTGAGGTCTTGCTGGACGCGCTGCTCGAGGGCATGCCCACGGAGCTCGAGCCGGAATCTGCGGACCGCTCCTTCGACCCGGGCGACCCTTCGGCGGACGCGCTTCGGGACAGGTAGTCGGCGAAGCCGGCCAAGAGTGCCTTGTAAAACATGTTGCCGATGATTTCGTAGCCGGCCGGCGTTGCGTGCCTGAAGTCGCCCATCGCGAGTCGTGGGCGAGCCTTGTACCAGCGGCGCATGGCGTCCGTGCCGCCCATCGCCGCCCAAGTGTCGTAGAAGGCGCAGCCTGAATCTAGGGCAGCCCGTCGTTGTGCAGCCACGATCCTCGGAATGGTGTCCAAGGTGCGGATCCGTCCGAGCTCTCGGTGCGCTTGGTCCAGCGGTGCGAACACCAAACAACCGAGGTCCTCTCGGCCTTGGCGCATGTGGCGAAGCACCTCTACGTAGTCTTCGTAGAATGCGTCCTCGGTACGGTCGTCGCTTGCTTCGTTGCCGCCGAACCCGAGGACGATGAGGTCGGTGCCACGGCGTTCGAGCTGACTTCTTATGTGGGCTTCGTCGTAGTTGAGCAGGCGGTTGGCGCGCGCCCCCACGAGCCCGAGCGAGTCGTACACGACGCCGGGACCGTCCCGCTCCAGCACTACGCCGTAGAAGTAGACCGGACCGCCCCGCGCGTAGCGAAGCTCGATCTGATGCGCTCCGTCGGGGGCATCGATGGAGTACACGGCATCGTTGCTGTCGTCGGCCTTCGTCGAGACGGTCTCGCGCTTCCCATCGTCGAGACGCACCGTGAACTTACCGCCACGAGGTTGCTCCTGATAGTAGATCTCGAAGCGCGAGGCTCGCGTGCCGACCTCTCCGCCGCGTGCCGTTCCGATTCGCGCCCAGGCGCCGGGGTTCGCTCGCGATTGCACGCCGCCGTAGCCGTAGTACCCGTCTCGATCCTGGCGCCGGACCACCTCGCGGACGTCCCAGGAGTCCGGATTCGACGACTGCCTCACGCCGCGATGTTTGTATGGAATGTATCCCTTTGCGGCGAGCACGAAACCATGGCCGGCATCTCCGAAGCGCGCCTGCAAGTTCTCCCTCACGGTCGACGTGATCAAGTCGGTGGCGATGCTGGAGTCGCCATAGTGGGCAACGCGCGTGATGGCGCCTTTTTCTCCGCGCGCGGTCTTTTCGAGCGCTTCGTAGAAGGGGCGCATTCCGTCCCCCGAAGGGTCCTCGATGTACACGGAGATGCCGTCGTACTCCGATGGAGCGATCTTCAGCTCGTCGTCCGTTCGCGGCGGTGGAACCACGACGCGCTTGGAGCCGAGGTTGCGTGCCACCGTGTCTCCCACGGTTTCGGCCAGTCGATCGGTGCTGAGGTCGGTCGACGTCGTGGCCCGGTAAGACCCACCGTGACCGGCGAAGGCGGGAATTTCTCCCCTCCCTCTGAAAAGCCGGGCGATGGGCAAGTCTTCCTCTCCGGGAATCCACGGCCTCAGCGCCGCCAAGGCCGGCACCACGTAGGTCAGGGCACACGCCGCCAGCATGAATGCGGTCACCGTGACGAGGTGCTGCTGAGGAGACGGCCGATGGTGGTCTTTTGCGTGCATCAGAACTGAAAGTAGATGTAGGGAACGACCTGGCTGGTAGCGACGAAGCTCAGCGCGAAGCCCACTGCGGCGAGCGCCACTCCTTGAACCGGTGCGGGCATCGCCTTGAAGCGAAGCTCCACCGATTCGAACCAATGCTTGGGGGTGTAGTGCGCAGCGAAGCTCGCGATCAGAAGCGCCCACACCCCGGTCGAGATTTGGGCAACCGAGAAGGTTCCGCTGCCAAGTCGCGTCGTCACGTCGACGGCGTTTTCGAGGCTGGTCGCGCGAAAGAGTATTCGCGAGAAGACGACGAACTGAAGAGCCCAAAACACCTTGAAGGCGTGCACGCGCCAGGAGTCCACGGTGTCGCGAGTGCGGCCCGACAGCCGGTAGAAGAATCGGTGTGTCACCATCGCGGTGGATTGCAGAATCGCATAGAATACGAAGGTCCAAGACGCACCATGCCAGATGCCGATGAGGAACATGGTGAGCCAGAGATTCCAATACGCACGCGCGGGCCCTACGTGGGATCCACCGAGCGGGTAGTAGAGATAGTCACGGAGCCACGTCGATAGCGTCATGTGCCATCGGCGCCAGAACTCTGCAGGGCTCGCCGATTGATAGGGGCGGTCGAAGTTTTCCGGTAGCTCGAGCCCCATGAGCTTGGCTGATCCGCGGGCGACGTCGGTGTAGCCTGAAAAGTCGCAATAGATTTGCATCGTGAACCCGTAGAGGGCGACGACCACTTCTGCTGCGCTATAGAGCTCTGGTTGATCGAACACGCGGTCGACGAGATTCACCGATAGGTAGTCTGCAATGGCGACCTTCTTCACCATGCCGGTGGCAATCAGGAACAGGCCCTGGGTCACCTGCTCGTCTTTGAGCGTGATCTTGCCTTCGAGCTGGGGAAGAAGCTGCGAGGCGCGGACGATGGGACCCGCCACGAGCTGGGGAAAGTACGTGACGAACAGCGCAAACCGGAAGAAGCTTCGCGTGGGCTCGAGCTTGCGCCGATAGATGTCAATCGTGTAGCTGAGGGTCTGGAAGGTGTAGAACGAGATGCCGACGGGCAGAAGCACCTCGAGGAAGGGCGGACGCTCGATGTGGACGTCGAAGAACAACCCCAAGACGTCGGCCGTCGCTTGCGAAGCGAAGTTGAAGTACTTGAAAACGCCGAGAAGGCCGAGGTTCGAGACGAGGCTCACGAGCAGCCATCGCTTGCGTGCCCGTTCGTCGTCGGTGGCGTGGATTCGGAGGCCGGCCACGTAGTCGACCACCGTCGATCCGAGGATCAGCACGATGTAGGCGGGGTGCCACGCCATGTAGAAGAGGCAGGACGCTACGAATACGAAGATGATCCGGAGCTGGGCGTGCTTGGCCAAGAGCCAGAACCCAGCCACGGCGATGCCCAGGAAGAGAATGTAGTCGAGGCTGTTGAAGAGCACTGGTCCCCTATCCAGCGTGAATCCGACCGGTTTTAGCCGCAGGCAGGCCTGCACGCTAGTTGCTTGACGGGGCGCTCGCTTCGACCAAGCATCTGCGCCCGGAGGGCTAGATGAAGATCAATGGTTCGGTAGCACTAGTGACGGGTGGTGCCTCTGGTTTGGGTGAGGCCACGGTTCGTCAATTCGTCAGCCAGGGCGGGCGCGCGTTGATCGTGGACCTCAACGCGGACCGCGGCCAGAAGCTCGCCTCCGAGCTAGGCGACGCTGCTACGTTCGCGCGCGCCGACGTGAGCAACGCGGAGGAAGTTCAGGCCGCCGTAGATCAGGCGACCTCGATGGGCACGCTGAGGGCGGCGGTCAACTGCGCGGGTATCGGGATGGCGATGCGAACCGTCGGAAAAGACGGCACGCCCCACGATCTCGGTGTCTTTCAAAAGATCATTTCCGTGAACCTCGTAGGCACGTTCAACGTTCTTCGCCTGGCCGCTTCGGCCATGTCTCGCAACGAGCCCGAGGATGGCGAGCGCGGCGTGGTGGTCAACACGGCCTCGGTTGCGGCTTTCGACGGTCAGATCGGCCAGGTTGCCTATTCGGCGTCCAAGGGAGGGATCGTCGGGCTGACGCTTCCCGCCGCGCGTGATCTCTCCAAAGCGTTGATACGCGTCGTCACCATCGCGCCGGGCACGTTCGACACGCCGTTGCTCGGGATGCTTCCGGACGAGATTCGGACAGCCCTAGCTGCGGCGATTCCACATCCGAGCCGGCTCGGGCGGCCAGAAGAATTCGGCTCACTCGCCTGTCACATCATCGAGAATGGCTATCTCAACGGCGAGGTAATCCGGCTCGACGGTGCGATTCGCATGGCACCCCGCTGACTTGTCGCCGGTAGCGGCAGCCTTGGAGAACGCCCGTGGATGAAACCGCGCATCCTGGGAGGTACAACCTGGGCGTGCCTCCCGGACGCCGTCGCCGCATCCTCGGGCTCGCGCTTCCGATCATCGGCGGGATGCTCTCGCAGAACGTCCTCAACCTGGTCGACACGGCGATGGTGGGCACGCTCGGTGACGCGGCCCTGGCGGGAGTCGGGCTCGGCGGATTCGCGAATTTCCTGCTTTCCGCTTTCATTTTGGGTCTGTCGGCGGGCGTTCAGGCGATGGCAGCACGTCGCGTCGGGGAAGGGCGCCGGACGGAGACGGCGATCCCGCTCAATGGCGGATTGCTCATGGCGGTGACGATTGCGGTTCCCTGGTCGGCGTTCCTGATCGCGCTCGCCCCCGACTATTTCCCTCTGTTGACCGAGGATGCCGCGGTGGTCGAGCAAGGGGTGCCTTACTTGCGAGCGCGCTTGTTCGCCATGTTCGCCATGGGAATGAACTTTTCCTTTCGTGGCTACTGGAACGCCGTCGACAAGTCCGTTCTCTACATGCGCACGTTGATTTCGATGCACGTGCTCAACATCTTTCTCAACTGGGTTTTCATCTTCGGCAATCTCGGTGCGCCGGCGCTCGGTGCGACCGGTGCAGGAATTGCCTCCGCGATTTCCACCGTGTTTGGGACGGCTTCCTACGTCATGCTGGGTCGCACCTACGCGCGCGATGCAGGCTTTCTCCAGGGGCTGCCGACCCGAGAAACCCTCACCACGATCATCCGCCTGGCAGCGCCAGCCGGCCTTCAACAGTTCTTCTTCGCAGCCGGGATGACCATCTTTCTCGCGCTCGTCGCCCGGATGGGCACTCCAGAGCTAGCGGCCACGAAGGTGATCATCGACTTGATCTTGGTCGGAATCTTGCCTGGAATCGGCTTCGGTCTGGCTGCCGCATCTCTTGCAGGCCACGCGCTCGGAAGAGGGCAGCCCGAAGATGCCAAGCGCTGGGGTTGGGACGTCACCAAGATCGCCATGCTCGTGGTTGGGGCGGCCAGCATTCCCGTCGTGGTGTTTCCGCAGTTGATCTTGAGCATCTTCATTCACGATGCCGCCACGCTCGCGCTTGCAAAGACTCCTTTGCGGATTTTTGCGGCTTCACTCGTGTTCGACTCAGTTGGCGTCGTATTGATGAACGCATTGATGGGCGTCGGCGACACGAAGCGCGTCATGATCATCTCGACGGGTTACCAGTGGCTGCTCTTTCTTCCAGCCGTGTACCTCATCGGTCCGAGGCTGCAGCTCGGGTTGGTCCTCGTATTCCTCGTACAAGTGATGTACCGCAGCCTACAGTCGGTGACCTTCGCGTTGATGTGGAAACGCGGCCGCTGGCAAGCCATCGAGGTTCACTGACCTTCGCGCTGGCGGCGGCGTAACTCGTCGACGTTTTCCTCCCAACGTTTCCCGTCGAACGCAGAGACGTGGAAGGAAGATGGGTCGACACCATCGAGGCAACGCACGTTGACGTCGATCTGATCGGGATGGGATCTGGGCCGATAGTACGAATGAATGCCGCAGCGCTTGCAGAAGTGATGCTTCGCAGTGTGTGTGCCGAACGTGTACGTGGTCAGCGTGTCCTCGCCTCGCAGGAGCTCGAAGTCGCTCTCGGGGACGATGAGGTGCACGAACCCCTTCTTGCTGCACATGCTGCAATTGCACTGGATGGCGTCACGTTTACGGATCGTCACGCGATATCGAACCGCGCCGCAGTGGCAGCCTCCCTCGACCAGCTCGGAGGAGTCGTCATCCATCATTCGACCGGCTGACCAGTGCTCCGGTCGAGTGTCATCCAAGGGGTGCCGGCGATTTGTACCTCGATGAGCTCTTCACGGATGAGGAGGACTGGCATCGCGGTGACCGATCCGAGCTCGGCGCGCCAGAGCTCCTTGCCCGAAGCGACGTCTTTGGCGATGACTGCGGCCGAGTCGCCTGCTTGCGCCTGGTAGAGAACGCCTTCGCTCAACACTGCGGTTCCCTCGGAAGATCCACCTTCTGGTGGCACGGCTCGTCGCTTCTCGAGCTCCATGGCGGCGACCCAGGCAATCAATGCCGCGATCAGCACCAGCCCGAGGAGGAGCCCGACCACGCGTTTCCCGGACTTTGCCTCTTCACTCACCGGACTGTTTTAGCACGCCCGTCATGGTAGGGTCCCGCAATGTTCGTCGGTCACTACGGACCGAGCCTCGGCCTTCGACGTGTCTCGGGCGGCGTGCCGCTTTGGGTGCTTTTCCTGGCAGTTCAGCTCGTCGACATCCTGTGGGCGATTCTGGTCATGACTGGGATCGAGAAGGTCCGGATCACGCCTGGATTCACGGCATCGAGCCCGCTCGACCTGTACTACATGCCCTATACCCACAGCCTGGCTGCTTCAGTCGCGTGGGCCGTGATTTTCGGAGTGTTGGCTGGCTTCGTTTGGGGGCGCAGGGGCGGAGCCGTGGTGGCGCTCTGCGTGATCTCCCATTGGATCTTGGACTTGCCCGTACACGTCGCCGATCTACCGCTTTGGGGTGACACGAACAAAGTAGGCTTCGGCCTTTGGGATCGGCCGGTCATCGCGTTCGCCCTCGAAGCCGGGATCTTGTTTCTGGGCACGGGGGTGTATGCGCAGCACGCGCGCCGCAAGGTGCCGGTTTGGACCTTCGCTGTCGTGATGCTCGCGATCCAAACCACCAGTTTCGTGACACCACCCCCCGCGGAACCCGCGCAGTTCGCCATGATGGCGCTCTTTTCGTACCTGGCATTCGCTGCCGCGGCATGGTTCGTCGAAAAACAATGGGGCCAGAGGTGAATCCTTTTCGTTCACGGCTGACTCTACCTCGATAAGGAGGTATCCCATGAGTGCCATTTTTCCCCGAAACGAACACCCCGTCGATCGCGTCATCCGAGTCGTGCTTGGGATTGCATTGCTGTCCCTGGTATGGATTGGTCCTCAGACACCCTGGGGATGGGTTGGTTTGGTGCCCTTGGCGACCGGATTGGTCGGACGCTGTCCCCTGTACCGGCTCTTCGGGATCTCCACATGCTCAATCGGCAAGCGCCAGACTCGTCAATCTCCGACCGGGACCTGATAACGCGGGTGGCTGCTGGAGATCGCTGGGCGTTCGAGCAGCTCGTAGAACGTCATGCAGCCGCCATCATGCGACTGACGCGAGCGGTGACCGGCCAAGCTGCAAGCGCGGAAGACGCCTTGCAGCAAACGTTCTTGTCCGTGTATCAAAATGCATCGGCTTTCCGAGCGGAGTCTTCCGTTCGGACTTGGATGCTCGCCATTGCCCGACACGCGGCGTATCGCATCCGCGTGAAGAGCGATCGTGAAGACCTCGTCGAGGAGCCCTTGATGGAGCTCGGGCGCGATGCAGGGTGGGGAAGCGTCGATCCAGAGACCATCGCCTTGGCGGCGGAGCGAAAAGATTCCCTCCGAAGGGCGCTATCCGCGCTGTCCGTGCAGGATCAAGAAGCTCTCATCCTTCGCGACATCGAAGGCCTGCATGCGAAGGAAGCTGCTGCGCTTCTGGGAATCGGAGAGCGCGCTCTCAAGAGCAGACTTCATCGCGCGCGGTTGCGTCTTGCCGCGGCGCTCCGTCATGACATCGCACCGAACGCCTCAGCGCAGGAAGGACACCAGCCATGAAGCAAAATACGGTCGCCGGCCTACAGTGTTCGGAGGTGCTGGCGCTTCTCAGTGACTACCTCGACCACGAGCTCGATTCGGCTATGGTCGATCGTGTCGAAAGCCACCTTCTCGGTTGCCCGAGCTGCGAGCGATTCGGGAAGAGCTTCGGATCGATGATGGTCTCGCTGCGGCGGGATGCCCATGCTTCGGAGTCTGTCGATTCCGAGCTGGTGAGCCGTTTGTTGACCCGCATCGATCGTCTCAATACGGGAGTTTGACGTCATGAATGTATCTCTAGCTCTTCGAAGCCCTTTCCGCGCGCGCCTCAATCGCAGAAATCGGCCTGGGCTGACTTTGGCCGCTTCTTCGCTGCTCTTTCTCGGCGTGTTGTGTACGGCGCCGTCCGCCGAGGCCGAATCTTATCATCAGCAAGAGGAGGCCCCGAGGCTCTTCGTCGACCTGTTCGCCAGCACGAGGATCTACCCCAACGCGGATACCGCCCTGATCGGATTCGCGCTGGGAACCGTGTGGCGTCCCGCCGAGAAGTGCGTGCACCTGGCAGGCGAAGGGTTCGCGCGGTTCGGCAGCCGCACCTCGACAGCCGGCGAGCAGGAGATGAGGACGGCCGGCGGCGCGCTCGGCGCGCTTTGGGGGACGGGCGATTGGGACCGATGGTTCGGGGCCGGCGCGATGTTCGACTTGGGGTGGGCGCGCGTAGGCTCGCGAGACGATCTGGTGCTGAGCGGATACCTCCGTGCGCTCCTCTACTGGCGGTTGCGCGGTGAGTTTTGGGTGGGTCTCGATGCGCGGGCCGGACACGTGATCGTCCCGGTGACGGTCGAGGGAGTGGGAATCAAAGGTCCCGTGGTCGGCCTCGGCATCGGAGCGATGTGGGGGAAAGGAAAGGATTGATTCTTGACTCGCCGCGGGCTCGCATTTCGCTCTCGATGGCCGGCCTTGCTCCTCTTGCTCGGGCTCGGGCTGGCTGTTGGCTGCACCGGCGTCCTTCAGAACCTCGGCGCGCGATGGGCCACGAGCAAGATCTCGGAGGTATTCGACCTCGACGAGGCGCAGGAGCAGGCCACTCGAGCGGCGGTCGAGCGTACCATGGCGAGCGCCCCCGAAGTCCTCGGACCGAGGCTCGACCTGCTCGTGGCAACGGTCGATCGAGCGTTGTGCAAGGGCCTCGACGAAGAGAACATGCTGATCATCGAACGCCAGATCGACGTGATGCTCGACAAGGCCGCGGCTTGGATCATCGATGAATCAGCTCCGATACTGGCGACCCTGAGCGAAGAGCAGATCGCGCACGCCCAACGCGAGCTGGACGAGCGCCTGCAGGAGACGCGGGACGAGCTCGATGCCCCTCCACAGGAGCGATTGGCGAGTCGACAGGACAAGTTCATCGACGCCATCGAGGAGTGGGCAGGTCGTCTGAGCGATCAGCAAGAACGGGCAATCCGTGACCACGTGGCGTCGATGCCCGATGAAGCCGCCGACCGGCTGCGCGCGGACGAACGACGTCTTGCCCACATCGCAGACGCGCTTCGCCAGCGTCCCGACGCGAGCGAGGTTCGGGACCTGCTCTGGGATGCCTGGAAGAAGCGGGAGGATTGGGGCCCCAATACGCGCTCGGCCGAGGCACGGCGCGCGGACGGCCGAAAGACACTGTTCTTCGTCTATGAGCTTCTCGACGCAGAGCAGAAAGACAATCTGAGCGCGCGCCTACACGAGATGCACGAGAAGGTGAAGCGGATTCTCGGAATCGCGGGGGCGGGATGACTGGCGAGAACATCGACCTTTTCGGAGCTCCGCGCGTGTATCGGGTGCCCGCGCTCCTTCGTGATCTGCGCTGGGTGTTCTCCCGGTTGCCGTCACTGTGGTCGATTTGGGTGGGCGGGCGCATGGCGCCGAAGCTGAGGGAGCAAATCATCGTTGCCGTGGCGCAGGTCAACGCATGCCGCATGTGCGCGCATGCCCATACGCGCATGGCGCTCGATGCGGGGGTTTCCGACGCAGAGCTCGCTGCGCTCGAAGGCCTCGACGAAGCCGCATTCGATCGCCGGACCTGGCTTGCTCTGGCGCATGCCCGGGAGCGAACGAAGGCAGGATTCGCGCCGAAGGCCTCTGCCGAAGCCGACGCGTCGCTGATCGAAGCCCTTGGAGAGCAAACCTACCGCGACCTGGAAGACGTGGCTCACGTCATGACGGTCGCCAACCGGATCGCGAATACGCTGAATGCGCTGTCGGATCGGCGCCGGGGGAATCCAGTGCCTGGAAGCCGGTTTGCCGACGAGGTCTTGATCAACGCGTTGTTCTTGCCGGGCGCTTGGCTGGGGACCTTGATCGCAGCGATTCGACAACGAAAGTCGCCTTTTGCGGTCTGGCGTCAGGCCCGAAGCTTCGGGGCGGAGCCGAGGTTCTAGCGAAACGTCTGCGACCGTCGAGCATACCGATCGCCATGAATCCAAAAATGCAGTCCATGAAAAGCTCGTTCCGCAAGTCGCTGGTGCTGGCCCTCGGAGCTTTGTTGGTCGGAACCACGGCGTATGCCGCATACACACCGATCGCCCTCGATACCGTTCACTCCAAGGTCGGCTTTACGGCTTCGACCATCCTGTTCGACGTCGATGGCGAGTTTGGGAAGTACGTCATCGAGGTCGACGGCGACCCGAGCACACCCGAAAGT
>DATIUW010000156.1:0-29844 GCA_035466435.1 Polyangiales bacterium
GGCCCTCCCATCTCGTTGACCTAGCTACCCTCCTACCAGGCAGCCTCTACGTGGTACAGGAGCGGACGTGCGAAGTGCCAATCGGCATGCATGCAACTAGCTCCGATTGGCGCGCCGCCCGAGCGGCGGCTTGCGTGACCCACGCCGACAAGTGCATCGGGTCACCTATGCAAGCCGCCGCGTTCCGTGGAACCTCGTGTCGTGTGTTTCCGAGCCCGGTCCTTACGCCCGTCGCGACCCGTCCTCCGGGGACTCAGTCGACGATGCGTTGCACCTTGCGCGACAGGTGGCGATATGTGGACGCTGAGCGTGGGCCCTTCATCCCCGCCCCGCCGCCCCCACGCTAGCGCCTAGATCACTCTGGCGAAGTCTAGGCCGCCTACGATTCCCATTTCGCCGCGGTCGTTGTGGGTCAAAATGCGGCGCACGTTCATGCTCAGGGCCTGCTCAGCCGCGCGGCTGATGCTCATTCCGCTCGGCAGAATCAAGATACGCACGTTCATGGCGTGCTCCACCGCCGTATTCGGAGGAAGGCGCCGCGATTCGAGGGCGCATGCTTGATCGAAGATTCCCACCGGATAGGAGCCTTCGACCACTACGAGGCCATGTTTGTTCGAGAGCTCCAAACGGTCGACGGCCAGCGCGATCGGATCATCTGCCTTGACTTTCACGACGGAAGCGGACGCGATATCCGACAGCGGTGTCTTGAGTCGCTTCTCGCGGACCGCACGCATCAAATCACGGGTGGACACGACGCCTTTCGGTTTTTCGTCTCGGGTGACGAACACGCGGTGCACGTGATTCTTGCGCATGAGCCGCGCCGCCTCGGACAAAGGGGCATCCGGAGCCACTTGAAGAGCCGGCGACTGCATGAGCTCTTCGACCGAGCGGTCCGGAACGCGAAAGGTCTCCCCATGGGTGTAGACGGCCGCATGGAGCAGGTCGGTGCGTGAAATCACCCCCTTGATCTCGTCGTTCTCGTTCACCACCCCGAGAGCCGAGATTCCCTGATCCGCAAAGAGCTCGTTCGCGACGACCAAGCTCTCCCCGATCTGAATCGTCTCGACGGGGCTCGTCATGTAGTCCGTCACCGGCATCTCGAAGTTTGCCATCTCAGCTCCTCTTTTCGCGTAGCCTTTGCGAGCGGGACTCCGCGTTCAAACTGCAATCACCTCGCCGAGGTGTTCGACGAGCTCAGCCTCTTTGCTCGCAGCAAGATCCTTGTCGAGCGAGCCGACGACGAGCTGCGCAGTGGGAGCGTCGAGCGCGGAACGCAGGAGTCCCAAAAAGCGAGGCGGAGCAACCAGGACTAGACGGTCGTATCGATTCTCGAGGCGCCCGTCCTTCAGCTTGTCTGCGAGCGTCCTTGCGAAATCGGAGACGGCTCGCTCATGTGGTGTCTGGCTCCGGCTCATCGCCGCACGCCGAGGATCGCCGCTGTGCTTGCGGAACGAGCGCCCAGGTCGATCTGAGTCGAAGTCTCGATTGCGCTCTCGCCCTTCCGGGTGTTCGATCTCGTCCGTCAGCTCGATCCCCTTGCCCGGCCCGTCATTCTCGAAGAAGCGAGCTCCAGCATCGTGAGCAACCAAAATCCATGTCTTTGCCATCGTTCAATTGTCCTAGCTGCA
This sequence comes from Polyangiales bacterium, assembly GCA_035466435.1. Lineage (GTDB taxonomy): Bacteria > Myxococcota_A > Polyangia > Polyangiales > Houyiibacteriaceae > SG8-38. The sequence continues at coordinate 1,629 of DATIUW010000156.1, forward strand.
AGTCACGAAGCCGGCAACGAGGGCAATCTTTGCAGCTCCACGATCTGCTTGCCTCCGTCCTGATCGACGACCTCGACACTCGATAGCGTCCCTGCCTCCTCTTGGACGAAAATTTCGGCTGGCCGGACCATCCGATGAGACCAATCGGCCGTGTCGACGGTCAAAGCCTGGTCGTTGTGGTCCCAGCTAATTCCGATGAGCGCGCTTCCTTGAGATTCGGGCTGCACCCCGATGTCTTCGCCCAAGATCGTCACGCCTACCTTCATCGAGGGAATGTGCTGTGCGACCCGATCGAAGTACTGCTGCCATTCCGACGGCTTTAGCTTTTTCGTTGTCATCACATCCTCCGCTGACGAGGGGCAAGCGTAGCAAACCCCATGCCCAAAGGGAGCGGTCGAGAATGGCTCCTTTGCACCGCGGGCAGCGAAAACCATGCGTGGCCGGCCAATCACGCGACAGAAATGCGCCTTCGAGTGTGCTCGAGCATGGGCGAACCCGGAGTCGTTGGTATAGTTGTGCCGGGACGCGAGCCTGATGGGCACCCTGAAAACAGACCTCGAGGCGGCGGGTTTCGAGCTGATCGAGACACACATCTCTTGGGTGTTCTTGGGCCGGGATGAGGTATTCAAGGTCAAACGTCCGGTCGACTTGGGCTTCCTAGATTTCACGACTTTGGAGAAACGCCGTGAAGCTTGTGACGCCGAGGTCCGGCTCAATCGGCGGCTCGCTCCCCAGGTGTACCTGGGCGTAGTGCCCGTGACGCTCGATGATTCGGGGCAGCACGCGATTCAGGGCGGAGGACGCGTAGTCGACTGGGCAGTCCACATGCGCCGCCTCCCAATCGACGAACGTGCAGACCAAATGCTCGAACGTCACGCGCTCGACCCGGCTCTAGTCGAAGAGCTCGCATCGCACGTCGCCCGCTTTCACGCAGGGGCTCGCTGTGATGCGGAAACGTCTCGGCATGGCGAGGTCGAGACCATACGCCGAAACGTTCGAGAGAACTTCGCGCAGACCAGGTCGTCGATCGACGCATACCTGACTCCCGAGCAGGCTCACGAGATCGAGCAGTGGCAGCTCGACACGCTTCGCGACGAAGCACTGTTCCAGGCTCGAATCACTGCAGAAAGAGTGCGTGACGGGCATGGCGACTTGAGATTGGAGCACGTCTACTTTCGCCAGGACGGAACGATCGCAATCATCGACTGTATCGAGTTCAACGACCGATTTCGATACGGCGACGTGTGTGCGGACGTTGCGTTCTTGTCCATGGACCTGGCATGGCACGGTCGAGTCGACCTCGCCGAACGTCTCCTCGCTCACTATGCCCGAGAGTCGAACGACTACGATCTGTATTCCGTCGTAGACTTTTACGAGAGCTACCGCGCATTCGTCCGGGGCAAAGTAACGTCCATGCTGGCGTCCGACTGCGAGGCGTCGGCAAAGACGCGAGCACGCGCGGCGCAGGAGGCCAGACGCTACTTCATGTTGTCACTCGCTTTCGAGCGTCCGCCGTTGGTTCCGCCCAAAGTCGTCGCGGTGGGCGGGATGATCGCGAGTGGGAAAAGCCGAACTGCCGCTACCATCGGTGAGCTCATCGCAGCCCCGGTGATCAGCTCGGATCGCACGCGAAAGCACCTGCTCGGCCGAAAACCGAGTGAATCTCTCGAAACCGAGGCTTGGTCGGGTGCCTACGCACCGAGCGTGACTAGCGCGGTCTACGACGAGCTCTGGAGATTGGCGGAGGTGATCGTGGGCTCGGGGCGTCCCGCGATCATCGATGCTTCCTTTCGCACCGCGGAGATGCGTGACGAAGTGAAGAAGCTGGCCGAGCGATGTGGAGTGCCTTTCCTGTTCGTCGAATGCGTTGCACCGCGCGAGCTGACGCTCGAACGATTGGCCGCCCGCGAGCAGCGAGAAGGCGTGGAAAGCGATGCGCGTACCGACCTAATGGAGGAATTCGAACGGCGTTTCGAGCCGATCGAAGAGTTGCCTTCGTCGGAGCACGTCCGGATCGACACGTCACGACCCCGCGCGGAGAATCACCGCCGCCTGTCGGACATCTTCTCGAGCTAGCTCGCGCTCAAGGCCGTACCGTGACGACGGGAACGGGCGAATACCGAAGGCAGTATTGCGACGTGCTACCGACCATCATGCCACGAAGACGACCTTGCCCTCGGCAACCCACGAACAGAAGGTCCGCCTGCAACGCGGCAATCTTGTTGCAGAGCTGCTTGCCGACGGGGCCGTCGATGACGTGTACCTGGGTGTCCGGCTTGAGACCTTCACTCACGATCAACTGGGCAAGCCGCGAGCGCGCCTTGGAAGCGAGGCCTTCGAGCACACTGGGCCACTCACTGTGCGTAACGCTCTCGTGCATCGGATGAGGGATCACGTGAAGCAAAACGACTTCGCCATCGATGGCCCGAGCAACGTCTCGTGCCCAGCGGACCGCCTCGATCCCATGAACGGAAAAGTCCACGCCCACGCCGATGCGAGCGCCGCTGTAGTCCTCGCGAAGCCTTCCACAAGCAACGACCACGGAGCAGGGGGCCTGTTGGACCACCCTCTCTGCGGTGGTGCCGAGCAGTCGCTCGGGCAAGCCAACCGCGCCGGCTGGATCGCCGACGGCGATCAAGTCCGCGTTGACCGAAACCGCCGTGCGAAGGATCGTCTCCCACGGTCGACCTTCTTCGCACGACGTCTGACAGCTCACGCCGAGCTGCTCACATTTCCTTCGTTCGTTTTCGAGCTCTCGAAGGGAGCTTTCGAAACGCGCTTTGATTCGCTCACGAAGCGCATGCGCTGCCGAACGGGCGCCGATCGGGAGATCGCTCCACGATTGCTCCAGGCCGAGCTCGCTCGCATGCACGAGCCAAACAGTAGCGCCCGTCGCCTGAGCCGTCGGTATCGCTAGCTGCATCGCGCGGCGCCCGGACTCTCCGAGGTCGGTTCCCACGACGATGGTCTTGATTGCCATGATTTAAGACCGAGCAAGCACCATGCCAGATCTTGAAACGAAATGCCCGAGCTTTCGGGCGTGGGTCTTTCAAGCGCCGGGATCGGACATGGTTTGGATGGCGTAATCGACGAAATCCGCTTCAGTGAGCATGCCGACGAGCTTTCCATGCTCGACGACTGGGACGCAGCCGTATCCGTGCGAACGAAGCATGCGCGCGGCCTCGAGCGCCGGCGTGTCTGGATAGACCGTGCGCACTTCTTTCGTCATGACCCATCGGGCTTCGATCCAGCGGTTCATCTGGATCTGCTCTTCGGAGGGCGCTCCCGAGAGGCTTCCCTCCTGGCTGCGGAGCACGTCGCGATTCGAGATGAGGCCGAGCAGATGCCCCGTGCCCTCCTCCAGCACCGGCACGTGGCGAATGCCGTGCGCTTCCATCAAATGGATCACGTCCCTCAATGGACTGGTCGGCCCTACCGTATCGACGGGTTGGCTCATCAAATCTCGAACCAGAAGCTGCGACATGGGAGATGTGTAGCGCATGTTCCAGCCCGGGGCTGGCGCTTGCTCCCCAAAACGCATATCCTGCGTTTGGAAATTGTGTCGGCGCATTTTTTGCGCCATCGTTCCAACGGAGGCTCGAAGATCATTGGCTTATTGGAGTATCAGCTCATGGAGATTTGGGCGCACATCTTGCTAACCAGGTCATCGCTATGCCGGAGACGTTTTTTGAGCGCTTGAGCGCTCTCGACGCAACGTTCCTCGACGTTGAGAATCCAACTGCCCCGATGCACGTCGGTGCGGCGCTGTTGTTCGACGCCAAACCTTTGACGCTGGCCCACGGTGGTCTCGATATCGACCGTCTCACGCGGTACACCAAGTCCGCCGTGGATTCGATCCCGCGTTACCGCCAACGGGTGGAGTGGGTACCAGGCTTCCGACACCCGGTTTGGATCGACGACGAGCGCTTCAACATGAACTTTCATCTGCGGCACACCCGGTTGCCGCTTCCCGGGGACGAACGTTCTTTGAAGCGGCTCGTGGGCCGGCTCTTCTCTCAGCACCTCGATCGGAGCAGACCACTGTGGGAGTTTTGGGTCGTCGAAGGTGTGGAGAACGACAGGTTCGCCCTCATCGTGAAGGTGCATCACTGCATGGTCGACGGTGTGGCGGGCGTTCAGCTCCTCGAAGCGCTGTTACAAATCATGCCCGAAGCCAAGGAACGGGAACCACTCGACTGGAAACCGCGGCCTGCGCCGAGTCGCGTGGAGCTGCTTCGAAGCGAGCTCAGCCATCGCACCGAAGGGCTGCGAAAGCTGACGCATTTCATGCCACGCGTCCGTCAGAACTTTCGCGGAGTCGCAAACGTGCTCCGTTCGGGGATGAAGCCTGCCCCGAGAACGCCTTTCACCGAGCGGGACATCAGTCCCTATCGCCGATTCGACTGGATCTCGTTCAGCCTCGATGAGGTGAAGGCGGTGAAGAATGCGCTGGGCGGAACGATCAACGACGTGGTCGTGGCTACGACGACCGGCGCCGTGAGGCGGTTCCTTCTTCGTCGCAACACCAACGTCGATCAGATGAAGGGCTTCCGCACTCTTCTGCCGGTCAATACGCGGAAGATGGGCGGTCCGTCAGTGGGCAACCACGTCGCGATGCTTCTCGCCGACCTTCCGGTCTCGGAGCAGGATCCCCTCCGACGGCTCCACGAGGTGACCCGCATCACGACGCAACTGAAGAAGGAGTCCAATCAGACGGGTGGCGCCGAGCTGATCGAAGAGGTGGCGGACCTCACGACCAAGCGACTGGTCTCTGAGCTCTACCGGGCAGCCATGCGACTGCGCACCTACAACTTGGTAATCACCAACGTTCCGGGGCCGCCGATTCCTTTGTACATGCTCGGTGCCCGAATGAAGGCCATCTATCCGATGGTCCCGCTGATGCAGAACCAGAACCTCGGCATTGCGATTTTCAGCTACGACGGGGCCCTGCATTGGGGCTTCAACGCGGATTGGGAGTCCTTCCCCGATGTCCACGAGTTCGTAGAGGACCTCGAAGCCGTGTTTGCCGAGTACAAGGCGCTCGCCAGCGCCACAACGCCCGAGGTCTCCGCATCCAGAAAGGCTGCCGTACGCACCTGAGAGCTCCCGTGCCGGACTTGGCACGCCAAATGCTAAAGGGAGGAACCAAGATGAACACCGCAACGACCGTATCGGAGCTACCCAAGGCCCCGTCAGCGCGCCGCGACACGGAGTCCAAAGGCAGGATTCTGGTCGTCGACGACGAAGCCAATGCACGCAACGCGCTTGGAGAGCTGCTCGAGGATGCCGGTTACTCCGTGAGCACCGCCGGCGATGGACGCACGGCATTGTTGCAGATCGAGCAGGTCGACCCCGATGTCGTCCTCACCGACCTGAAGATGCCTGGAATGGACGGTCTCTCTCTCATCGAACGGGGTCGGCCGCTATCGCCCCATGCCACGTTCATCGTGATGACTGCGTTCGCCACGATCGATACGGCTGTCCGCGCAATCAAGCTCGGCGCGGAGAGCTATCTCACCAAGCCGCTGGAGCTCGACGCCGTGATTGCGCTCGTCGACCGTGCGCTCGAACGAACCAGCCTGTCCCGCGAGGCAGCGCAGCTCAGGCAGCGTGTCGACGAGCGGTTCCAGCTCGGAAGCATCATCGGTGAGCATCCCTCGATGCAGCGGTTGATGAAGAACATCGCGCAGGTTGCAAACAGCCGCGCCACCGTGCTGATTCACGGCGAGACCGGGACTGGCAAAGAGCTGATCGCGGCGGCAATTCACCAGAACTCCAACCGCAAGAACAAGCCCTTCGTCCGGCTCAATTGCGCGTCGCTGAGCGAAACACTGCTCGAGTCCGAGCTGTTCGGCCACGAGCGCGGCTCCTTCACGGGGGCCATGGCGCGGCGCGAAGGGCGTTTCAAGCAGGCGGACGGCGGAACGCTGTTCCTCGACGAGGTGAGCGAGATCCCGCCGAGCGTCCAGATCAAGCTGCTGCGCTTCTTACAGGAGCGGGAGTTCGAGCGGGTTGGTGGAAACGACACGCTGAAGGTCGACGTCCGGGTGGTCGCGGCGACGAACCGAAATCTGAAGCAGCGAGTGGACGAAGGACGGTTCCGAGAGGACCTCTACTACCGCCTGAAGGTCGTCCAACTCGACGTCCCGCCTTTGCGCGTGCGACGCAGCGACATTCCGCTGTTGGCCTACGAATTCCTTCGCAAGTACGCCCGAGAAAACGATCGACCGGTGAAAGGCCTGACGGACGAGGCGCTTCAACACCTGATGATCTACCCGTGGCCTGGCAACGTACGTGAGCTCGAGAACGCGATCGAACGAGCGGTCGTGATGTGTGAGAGCGACCTAGTAGCCCGAAGCGACCTGCCGACCTCTGCGCATGGCGATCTTCGAGACGGATCGGTGATGGCCCTGATTCCGGGCATCACCATGGCCGAGCTCGAGCGGATCGCGATACTGCGAACCTTGGATGCGGTCGACGGATCGACCGCTCGCGCTGCGGAAATCCTGGGAATCAGTCAACGCAAGATTCAATATCGCGTCAAAGAATGGGGTTATCAAACCCATCTGCCGGAGTTGGCCTAGGCGCGCGTCGGGATCCAAAACGAGGCGCGCGTCCCGCCCTCGGGCAAGGGAGAAAGACTAGCGGCGCCCCCGTGCAAGTCCACGATCCTCTTGACGATGGCCAAGCCGAGGCCGGTGCCCGCATCCTTGGTGGTGACGAACGAGTCGAACGCTCGCTCCGCGATCTCCGGTGAGACGCCCGGCCCGTTGTCGACTACCGCAACCTCCCAACGATCCTCCCCTAGGACCTTGCTGACGATTCGAATGGTCGGTCCTCGGCGTCCCGCAACGGCTTCGACCGCGTTCGTGACGAGGTTGTTGACGACTTGCTTGAGCCGGTCGCGCTCGGCGAAGAGCAAGCATGAGCCCTCGACCTCGGCGCTCAGCTCGACTCCCTGTGATTCGATCTCCGGACGTCGAAGCTCGACCACCTCCATCACGAGGCTGAAGGCATCGCACTCGACGGGCTCGAGCGTGCGGGCCCGCGCTAGATTGAGAAAATCGTCGAGTAGGAACGAGAGCCTGCGGAGCTCGTCCTGAACCAGATTCGTACGCCGTTCGATCTTACGCCGAATCGAATCGTCCTCGACACCCGCCGCGTTGCGGCGAAGGACCTCGAGCTGCAGCTTGGCTGCGTTCAACGGGTTACGCACTTCGTGCGCGAGGCCGGCGGTGAGCCTTCCCATCACGGCGAGCGACTCCGACTCCGCGGTCTTTCGAAGAACGTAGTCTTCGCGGTAGGTTTCCAGCATGATGGCGAGCTCGATGTCGCAGATCTTGTCGATTGCCGTGTGATCGTCGAACGCGCCGAATCGGTCTTCGGAGGCCTCTGCAAGCGCGCGGTGGAGCTCCACGCGGATTACGTTCATCGCGGTGAGCATGTACCGCTGCTCGAGGCCGACCTTGACGTGCATTCGGCCAATTCGTGCCCGTCGCTCGTAATAGGTCTCGTCGTACCGGCCGAGAAACAACCCATCGAGCCATTTTAGAAGTGACGCTCTCAGTCGATCGATCTGTGCGGCGTTCGTCAAGACGGCGCGCGCCCCGGGGTCGACGAGTATCGCTTCATAGAACGCATCGACGACACGCTCGTGAAAGGGCCGGATCCGCGGACCGATCGTCTGCAGACGCCGAGCGGTCTCGGCGTCGAACCCGACGTAGTCGCACAACTTCTGCATCAGGCTTGGTGGATCCATCAGCCGGGGAGCTAGAAAACTCGGCCCTTGCTGTCAAGGGCTGCCCCTGCAAGCCCTCGTCAAAGAGCCGAAACTGCAGGCAACCGCACCACGCTGACAGGACATGGCGCTTGCTCCGCGAAGCGTTTCACGTCGTCGGGGCTGACCTGGCATGGGGAAGACACTTGGTGCATGCCGACGAGAATCAGGTCGACGGGCGAACGTTTCGCGCTCTGCAGAACGAGGTCGGGCCAGCTTCCGTCTTCGCAGAGCTCCGCCCGACAGCGAACCCCTCGGTCGGCGCACCATTGGCGCTGGCGCTCGAGTAGCTGTCCTTCCTGCCGCAGCCTCGCCTCCAGCCGCTCGCGCCACCATTCGGGGTTCCCTCGCTCCGCAAACGGGGGCTCCGAGCTGCGGCTCGTCCCTCCGCCTCCATAGGTCGATACGAGAATCACCTCCCCATGGCTCGAACCGGCAATCGAAGCCGCGAGGCCGACGAGCTGATAGCTTTCGGCGCTGAGGTCGGTGACTGTGAGCACGGTGGACATGGGATTCATCGGCGCTCTGAACGGCTAGAGCAAAGGACGTGCCATCGTCTAGGACGGAAAAGAGTGGGATCGAGGCTCGCCTGCCTTGCAAGCATTGCGGCGAAACGGCGTCTGACGCAGTTTTTGCGTCAGCCGGGCTGTCGAAGGAATGAGGGGTTAAGCTTCGCGAATGGCGGATTCCCGCAGTCACCGTGGTCCGCATCCTCTCGACCATCAGCTTTTTTCCGAAGACGCGGTGCCCGTTCTTCGCGACGCCGTAGGGGACTTGAGCTGGCTGCGAACGCGGGGATACGCCGAGGCATCCGCGCTCAAGCTCGTAGGTGATCGCTACCAGCTGCGAAGGCGTCAACGAGTGGCGGTGGGCCGATGCGCTTGCTCGGAGTCGGCGAGACAGTCCCGAGCAGCGCGCTCGCGCGGGGCCGCGGAGGTGGCGGGTCATCCGCTGCTCGTCGACGGCCTCAACGTCATCACGACGATCGAAGTAGCGCTGTCCGGAGGCGTGCTTCTGCTGGGTCGAGATTCCTGCATACGCGACATGGCGAGCTTTCATGGAAGCTACCGCCTCGTACAGGAGACCGAGCGAGCGGTGGCGATGTTGCTGGATCTGGTGGCCTCGATGAGCCCGTCGGAGGCGCATGTGTACATCGATCGTCCCATCTCCAATTCGGGACGCCTCGCGGGCATCGTTCGCGCCGCCGCCGCCGAACGAGGCATGCACATCGAAGCGACGACCGCGGACGGCGTGGACGAAGCGCTCAAGGCCTCGAGCGGCGTCGTCGCCACGGCAGACAGCGGTATTCTCGACGGCTGCAGCGCGTGGGTGAATCTGGCGCGTCTCGTCGTCGAGCGCCATCGTACCGAGTTGGAGCCGCTTTGGTTGCTCGATCTGTCGTGATGCCGAATCACCTCGCAGGAGCCCTCGTGCTCGATCTTCAAGCGTCGACGATTTTCATCGCATCGTCGACTGCGCCTCGCATGCCGATCAGTCTTCGAAGCTGAATGAGCTTTGGGGCCTGGTTGAAGGCGGCGGCGCCCACGAGCCGGCCACTGCGGGCGTAAAGCGCGATGAGCTTTTCCTCGTCGGGGGATCCGATCAGCGTGAGCTCGTCGGTAGGCTTGGGACGTCCGGCTCCCTGAATCTTGATGTCGAACTGGTCGGACCAAAACATCGGCACCGATTCAAAAGGCTTCGCCTCCTGTGGCGCGAGCAGAGTGGCTACGGCATGTCGTGCCTGCTCGACGGCATTCGTCCAGTGCTCGACGCGCATTCGCTCTTGGAACAGCGGGTTATACCAACTGGCTACGTCTCCGATTGCCACGACCCGGGGAACGCTGGCGGCCAGCGTCTCGTCACAACGCACGCCGTCCTCGAGCTCCATGCCGGAGCTCTCGAGCCAAGAGGTCGAGGGTTTCATTCCCGTGCCGACCACACAGAGCTCGCAGGGCACCCGCGTGCCGTCGTCGAGGGTCAGTCCCTCGATTCGCTCCGCGCCTTCGAACCGCATCACTCTGCGGCCGCATACGACGCGAACGCCGCGCCGCTCGTGGGCTCTTTGCAAAATGCCTCCAAGCACGGGGCCGAGGCTCTGTGCGAGCGGTGTCCCGAGAGCTTCGATCATGGTCACTTCGAGGCCCAACTGCCGCGCCGATGCTGCCACCTCTGCGCCGATGAAACCTGCACCGATGACCGCGACGCGAGGCTTCGTGGCCAATGCCCTGCGAATCTCGAGAGCGTCGTCCAGCGTGCGCAACGTGAAGACGCCAGGCAGATTCGGCTGGTGAGGCAGCGTCCGGGCGCGGCCCCCGGTGGCGATCACGAGACCATCGAAAGGGACCACGCGGCCATCGTCGAGGTGCACCTCTCGGACGTCCGGGCTCAACGACACGGCGCGCCGGCCGAGCACGAGCTCCGCGCGCAGCTCGTCGTAGCCGCTTCTACGAAGCGCCAACCGGTCACGCTCCCACGCGCCGCGTAAGATCTCCTTGGAGAGCGGGGGCCGATCATACGGAAGGTGAGCCTCGTCTCCGATGAGAACGATCTGGCCCTCGAAACCGGCGCGGCGCAGGAACTCGACGGCCCGTAAGCCGGCAAGCGACGCCCCGACGACCACGATCCGTTCGAGCTCGTTCATCGATCGGAGTGATTGTCCTTCTGCTGACTCATGGCAATCGCGTGAGAGACGAGCGCTCGGAGATCCTTGGCCGCGCCGCGCACCACCTGAAAAAGCCCGGCCACCAAGTCTGCGTGGTCTCGTGGAACGCCTTCGAGGTACGTGCGCTTCACGGGACGCGATGCGCTCCGGCCGGAACCGGGCGTCGACGGCTTCGAAGGATCCGAGCGAGGCGCCGGCGCCGGTGATCGCGATGGGACTGACGACGCAGTCGGCACCGGGGCCGCGGTCGGCACGGGCACCGGTGATGCAGCGGGCACTCGCGCGGCCTCTGCTTCTCGAGCGGGCTCGGACGCTGGATCGGCCTTCTTCAGCGTGCGTTGCTTGGCTCGGGGCTTTGCCGGCTGTGTGGGGCGACCCGAAGCAGCCGCGGGCGCCTTGCTCGTCCGCTTCTTGACGGTCGCTTTGCGAGGCTTCTTCTTGGCAGGTGCCGTGGCGGAGCTCTTCTTCGCCGTCTTCTTGGTCTTGCTAGCGCGCTTCTTCGTCGCCTTCTTGCTGGGTGGCTTCGTGACCATCGCGTCTCCCGGAAGTCAGCACCTTATCCGAATCGTCGTCAGGGGCAAGCGTGGCGGACACGGCACGGCGACCCCAACCGAGCTCATTGCACCGTAGGACAGCGAATCGGATTCGAGCGCGCCGTATTGTTGTCCTCGTCGCACTCGTTGTATTGGTCGGCGCCCATCCCATCATCGTCCACCGTCGCCGAAACCACGATGGTCGGAGCTTCGAGCCCGTCGGGAATCTCGAAGACGACCTCGAGCCGCTCGGACTGCCCTGGGAGCAGCCAGCCCCGCGTGGGCACGGCGCCCAAATCGAACACACCGGAATCGGGGATGGTCACGGCCAGATGGGTGAGGATGCCAGGAGGAATGCTCAACGATCCGTCGTTGCCCACCACCACGGCTAGCTCGTAGCGGGTGGCGTCGCATCCGAGCCGAAGGATCTCGCGAACGACGAAATCCGGAGCATCGAACAGGCCGCCTGGCTGAACGTTCTGACGGAAGTTGTTCAGTCGCTCGTTCGTCCAGTTGGGGGTCGGCGTTCGCGGTATCTGGCCGTCCTCGGTCACGTTCGTCACGCTGTAGGCGTGCTGATTCCAAATCCGTCGCGTCCGCACCCAGTTGTTGTCCGCGTCCTCCCAGATTTCGATGCCCCCGAGAGCCGAGTTGGTGTTCGGCTCCGGGATGACCACTTCCGATTTCCCGTCGTTGTCGACGTCGACCACGATCGGCATCTCGAGGCGCGTGTTGCTGCTGTGGGTTGGATCCTCATAGAGAATCATACCATCGCGTCCCCGGAAGATTCGGAAGGTCGTCTCGTCCGCGTAGATGACCTCCGCTGAGCCGTCGCCCTCGAAGTCGAATACGCTCGAACCCGTTGCGCGGCTGGAGCAGTCGTCGTTTTCCACCAACCAACGAACCCACTCGCGTTCGCAGTCGTCGGGAAGCGGATTTCCGGTGCATTGCAGATCGACCACCACGTATGCCGTCGAGCTTGCCATCCCGATCTCTGCGAAGCCGTCTCCATCGAAATCGGCGACTGTCGGCGGTCCACCTTCATTGGCTCCGGCAGCATGTACCACCACCTGAGATCCATCGCTGATCACCGGGTTTCCCATCGCGTCGAACGCGGGAAGCGACAATGCGCCTCCACAGAGAATTCGCTCGGGAGGGAGCAGATCTCCATCGGCGTCGTAGAGTGGGGCAGAGGGGACATAGGCCGAAGGCGTGTAGGTTGGGGAAGAGACGTCGGCCGGTGCGCCCGGAATTCGAATGGGAAGCGGAATGCCGTCGACCGGTGAGCCGTCGTGATTCAGGATGAAGAGCTCGCCGAGACGAACGATCACGACTTCTGCGTCTTCGTCGCGATCGAAGTTGCCTACCGCGCCGTATCCGTCACAGTCGAGCGTGCCACCGCAGCTCGAGTTGGCGGTCGTATACTCATACGTCCAGCGCTCCGTGCCATCGTAGTTGTAGACCGTGTTTCCTGCGATGACTTCCTGGAGACCATCACGGTCGAGGTCGGCGACGACCGACACCGGCCCCAAAAACGCGTTGTTGCCAATGCCGAGATTCGCGCCAGGCGTCAGGGCCTCCAAGTCGCGGCCATCCCAAGCGAGCGCATCGGTGGGAAGATCGGGATCGCCAGGGCCCCTACCCGTCAGTCCGTCCAGGACTACGTTGCCGATGATGACCTCCGGTCGTCCGTCGCCATCGAGGTCTGCAATCGCTGGCTGAGCGCCCCCGCGGGTGTGCTGTCTGGTTGGAAGCGCGTCGTTTTGCCACAACACCTGCCAGGCGGATCCATCGTCGGCCGTTCGCTCCCAGGCCACGGCGCCGCCGTTTTTGAAGGTCGCGACGATCTCGGGGACCCGTTCCCCGTCCATGTGATCGGGATGTAGATTCCCGAGCGCCACCCCGGACGAGTTTCCGATCCAATCGTCGGCGCCGAGACCCTTGAGCGTGGCGTGCGTGACCATCGTCCCGTCCGCGTTGCAGGCGCCAGAGACGACACGCACGACGCCCCGTCTCGTGCAGCATCCGTCCGCACCGTAGTCGAAGCTCACGAAGACGATGTCCGGTACGTCGCCCGCATCGGTCGAGCCGTCTCCGTCGTCGTCGGTCAAGTTTGCCACGGCGGGCGTCATCACGACCTCGCCCATGGCGGCGATTTGGATCTCTTCCGTAGATGCGTCGTCGGGAGCCGGCGGCGGCGTCCATCGGCACGCAATGGTCGGCTCGAAGTCGCCCACGGGCGGCCGGAACTCGCAGATCTCCACCGCGTCGCGGGAGATGCACACGCCCAAGCTGGGTTCGCACAGCTCGTCGAGCCCGCAATCTTCGCTGAAGCTGCACGACCTCGACGCAGCAACGCACGCTTGCTGGATGCAGGCTTCGCCGGCATCACAGCAGAGCTCGCCGTTCTCCCCGCATCGTTGCGAAGGCGTCGCACAGGGCGCCACACACGAACCTTCGAGGCAGATTTGAGAATCGCCGCAGCAGACGCCGTCGCATTCCGCGCGCACACCGCAGTCGGACACGCAACGACCCTGCTCGCACGCGGCGTCGGCCTCGCAGCATTGCGCCGACCCCCCAAACACACAGGCGGGCCTCTCTCCGCAGATGGAGACGCACGACCCGTCGTCGGCGCACTCCTCTCCGAAGGGGCAAGCGCACTCGAAATCTCCGCCGTCGCCCGCCCCGCGAGGGGTGCTGACGGGCGGTTCTCCGCAGCCGAGGGCGAGGCCGCAGAAGAGGGCCAGGTTCCAGATGGGACGCACAGTTTGAATATAAGTGTACTATTACAGCATTGCCACCGAATCAGGCGGCTTGCGCTCGCGGCCGGGGTCGGTAGAACGTGTTTCACCTTCCGGCCTGGAGCCGCGGAGAAACAGGAGCGAATCGATGGCTATCGTCGAACCAATGTCTTCCACGCCCGAAGGGCGCCGCCGGCTCGCGATCCGCAGCCCGGCGACGCGCCAACCGGTGGGCGAGATCGTCGTCAGCAGCCCGGCGGACGTGGCGGAGGCAATCGCCAAAGCGCGTGAAGCCCAGAAGGAATGGAGTCGCGTGCCGGTCGCCGAGCGCGCTCGAATCGTGCGCGGCGCCATCGACCTCCTGGTCGAAAAGCGCGAGGAGGTCGTTCGAACGATCATCGACGAGACCGGCAAGACGCACCTCGAATCGCTGATGATGGAGATCCTGCCTGGGTGCGACTATCTGAACTTCTGGTGCGGCCGCGCCGTCAAAGAGCTCTCCGACGAGAAGCGCAAGCTTCACGGCTACCTTCGGCCCTTCAAGAAGCTCTTGATGCATTATCGCCCGCTCGGCGTGGTCGGCGTCATCACGCCGTGGAACGGACCCTTTTCATTGGCGATCAATCCCACGACGCAAGCAGTGCTCGCTGGCAATGCCGTCATCTTGAAGCCCTCCGAGGTTGCGCCGTACTCGGGGGCATGGGCCGTCCGGCTGCTACGCGAAGCGGGCGTACCCGAGGGCGTGGTGCAGACGGTACACGGAGATGGCGAAACCGGCGCCGCGCTGGTCAACGGCGGAGTGCAGAAGATCTCTTTCACCGGAAGCGTTCGAACGGGAAAGAAGATAGCTGCGGCGTGCGCAGAACAGTTGATTCCCTACACCCTCGAGCTCGGCGGAAAGGATGCGATGATCGTATGCGCAGACGCCGATCTGGAACGGGCCGCGGGCGGCGCGGTCTTCAACTCGATGCTCAACACGGGTCACGTGTGCATGGGGGTGGAACGGATTTACGTGGTGGAAAGCGTCGCCGACGAGTTCGAAGAGCGCGTCAAAAACATCGTCGGCGAGCTTCGCTACGGTTTGGGCGACGACGTGGACGTCGGATCGGTCTTTTGGGACCGCCAGCTCCCCATCATCGAGCGTCACATCGAGGACGCCAAAGCAAAGGGAGCCGAGGTCGTGGTTGGCGGCGAAGCGGACACGGCTCGCGGCCTCTTCTACAAACCGACGTTCGTTCGCAAAGTCGATCACACGATGGATCTGATGCGCGAAGAGACGTTCGGCCCGATCGTCTCGGTGATGCGCGTGGCCGACGAGGAGGAAGCGATCCGTTTCGCCAACGACTCTCACTACGGTTTGAGCGGCAGCGTCTGGACGAAGGACATCGACAAGGGCATCGAGATCGCAAAGCGACTCGAAACCGGCTCCGTCGTGATCAACGACGCGTCGATGGCATACGGGGCTCCGGAAGCCCCTTTCGGCGGGCTGAAAGACAGCGGCGTCGGACAGGTCAACGGCCTGGGCGGCCTCCGTTCTTACACGCATCCACAGCCGATCTTGATCGACCGATGGTCGATGAAGAAAGAGCGTGTGTGGTACCCGCACACACCAGAATCCATCGAAGAAATCGACGGAATGATCCGGTTCATCTACGGGGGCGCACTCAAGAAGCTCGGCTTCTTTTCGTAGCGCGGATCTTCCCCTATAGTCGCGCCCGATGCGTGCCCGTGATTCCTTCATGCCGTTGGTTCGCAACGGCGTGGACAGAGCGGCCCACCGCCTTTCTGACGTTGGATACGGCGTCCTGCCGTGGCTGGTTCAGAGTTGGCGAGGGGTTCACGTCGAGCGCGACGTTCCCTACCGCGACAAGCGCCGGCGCTTTCACTTGTTGGACGTTTACCGCCGCCGGGATGCGGTGGGTCCGCTGCCCACGATCATGTACATCCATGGAGGGGCGTTCTCGATGATGTCGAAAGACACGCATCGGGTGATGGCCTACCTGTTGGCAGCACAAGGTTACCAGGTCTTCAACGTCAACTACCGCCTGGGTCCAATTCACACGTATCCGAAGCCGCTCAAAGACGTGATGATCGCCTTGGAGTGGGTGCTCGACAACGGAGCCAAATACGGGGCCGATCCCGACCGCTTGGCCGTCATCGGCGAATCCGCAGGAGCGAACCTCACCGCTGCGCTCGCCTATTGCGCGACGCATCCGAGGCCCGAGCCCTTCGCGCGGAGCATCTTCGAGCGGGGGGTGCACATGACGTGCGTCGCTCCGCTGTACGGCCTGCTCGACCTCTACGACGTCCGCCGATTCTGGCGGGACCCCGACAAGAACGATCGCATGCCCGGCTGGGTGAAAGGCGAGATTCGAGGCACGGCGTATTCTTATCTCGGGAGGCGAGTGAAACGGGCTTTGCAATTTCCGCTGGCGAGCCCTCTCTTACTATTCGAGCAGCCGCCCGTCCCGGGCAGCCGGCCCCTTCCGCCGTTCTTCACCACGGTGGGAACCGCTGATCCGCTACTGCCCGATACGATTCGTCTGAGCGACGCGCTCGAGCGGCGGGGAATCGAATGCGACCTACATGTCTTCCGTGGTGAGATCCACGCGTTCAACGTTTTGCTGTGGCGTGCCGCAGCCCGAGCGCAGTGGGGCGCTCTTTTCGACTTCCTCGGCAAGCACATGCGCGTGAGCTCGATACAAGCGCCCGCTCGAGCGCCTCACTACGTCTCGCTCGCAGATTCCCTCGCGGAGTAGTCGCGGGTTTCGACCACGTCCGCGTAGGACAGCGGCTCGATGGCGCGGCCCCGGTGCTCGGCCGATACGCGCGTGAAAACTGCGCCCAGCAGGAAGATCTGCGCCGTGTAGTAAATCCACAGCAACAGCACGATCAGAGAGCCGGCCGCTCCATAGATCGAAGCCGGGCTCGCGTAGCCGAGGTAGATGCCGATCAGAAACGAGCCGAGAAGCACGAATACGCAAGTCACCGTCGCGCCGATCCACACGTCTCGCCAAGCGATCGTCGCATCGGGCAGCCAGCGATAGACGAGCGCGATGAGTGGTACCAGAACGCCGAAAGCACTCCCGAACTGGGCTAGAGTCAGGATGTAGTGGCTGTTGCCGATCAGGTTGGCCGCGGCAGTGACACCGGAGTGCAACAGCACCAAAGCGATCAACGAGCTCCCGAAGACGAGAACCATGGCGAAGGCCAGAAGCCTCCTTCGGACTAAGTGATATATCTCGGAGCGGCTCGCGTTGACCAACAGCTTGGGGCGAATGCCCCACATGTGATTGAGTGCTCTTCGGAGCATGGAGAAGAGTCTCCCCGCAACGTACAACATGAAGAGCGCACCGATGAGCGGTGCGGCCACGCTGGTGACCGCCTCGCTGCCGAGCTGAACGATCGTGTCGGTCAGGTATGTGGCCAGGTCACGCCCAATGAAGGCGCTGAGCTGTTCCACGAGCTCCTCCCGTGCCCGCGATTCCGTCATCACCAGCGACGTGATCAACAACGCAACGACCCCCAGCGGGGCGATCGCCAACGATGCGTAAAAGGCGATTGCCCCCGAGAGCAATCGCCCATCGTGCGACAGAAAGTACCGCCAAGTCTCGATCGCGAGCGAGACCATCGGCGCTCAATAACGGTAGTAGCTCGGCTTGAACGGACCTTCGACGGGAACCCCGAGATACTGAGCTTGCTTCGGTGTGAGCTTGGTGAGCTTCACGCCTAGCTGACCCAGATGGAGCTGCGCGACCTTCTCGTCGAGCTCCTTCGAGAGCACGTAGACCTTCCCGGTTTCATAGCGCTCGCGCTCCGTCCAGAGCGAAAGCTGCGCCAAGACTTGATTGCTGAAGGAGTTGCTCATGACGAAGCTCGGATGACCGGTTGCGCAGCCGAGATTCACCAAGCGTCCGCGCGCGAGCACGATGATCCGCTTTCCATCGGGAAAGATGAAGTGATCGACCTGCGGCTTGATCGGCTCCTCGATCACCTCGTTCGCCGGATCGGTGAGCCAAGCCATTTGAATCTCGGAATCGAAGTGGCCGATGTTACACAGAATCGCTTCGTTCTTCATCCGCTTCATGTGCTCGCCGGTCACCACGTCACAGCATCCGGTTGCAGTCACGAAGATGTCGCCGATCGGCGCAGCCTCTTCCATGGTGACGACCTGGTAGCCCTCCATCGCGGCCTGGAGGGCGCAAATCGGATCGACCTCCGTCACGAGAACACGCGCGCCAGCGCGGGCCACGGCCTGGACACAACCCTTGCCTACGTCTCCGTAGCCAGCCACCACCACGACCTTTCCAGCGATCATGACGTCGGTTGCACGCTTGATGCCATCGACCAACGATTCGCGACAGCCGTAGAGATTGTCGAATTTCGACTTGGTGACCGAGTCGTTGACGTTGATGGCGGGACACTTGAGCGTGCCATCCCGCTCCATCTCGTAGAGTCGATGTACGCCCGTGGTGGTTTCCTCGGACAAGCCAATGATGCGATCGGGCCCTTCGAAGAGCTCTGGATACTGCTTGTGCGCGATGGCGGTCAGGTCACCACCATCGTCGAGCAAGAGGTTTGGCGCCTTGCCACCTTCGAATGCACGAATCTGCTGATGGATACACCAGTCGTATTCCTCCTCGGTCTCTCCCTTCCATGCGAAGACGGGAACGCCGGTCACCGCGATGGCGGCCGCAGCGTGGTCCTGCGTCGAAAAGATGTTGCAGCTCGTCCAAGTCACCTCGGCGCCCAGCTCCCGCAACGTTTCGATCAGCACGGCCGTTTGGATCGTCATGTGTAGGCATCCTGCGATGCGTGCACCGGCGAGCGGTTTTTGAGGACCGTACTCGCGGCGGAGCGCCATCAACCCCGGCATCTCGTGCTCGGCGATGGAAATCTCCTTGCGACCCCAGTCTGCCAACGAGAGGTCGGCGACTTTGTGCTTCAGATTCGGATTTGGGCTCATGATGGTCTTGTCTCCTCTTGGTGTCCGCGCCGCGCTGCGAGCACTTGCCATTGCAAATGGGCGTCGGGGCCGGGCCCGTAACGCGATGCGGGAATTGCAAAAACTTCGGGGTCGAGCAACCCGGCAAACTCTGCGAAGCCGATCAGCTCCTGGCGGGTAAATCCCAGCCACAGGTCCGCCTGTTGCTCGCGCATCTGTTCATCGTCGTGCGCGCCGTAGTCGATGATCACGACGTGGCCGCCAGGACGGACGAGTGATCCGAGCAACGATACGGCGTGTCGAGGCTTGGGCGCGTGGTGGAGCAGCCTCACCGCAAATACGGCATCGGCGCCGCCTAGGCTCCGAACGCGATCGGAAATTGCTGGATCGTCGTAGTCGGCGTGAATGAGCTCGACATGCTGATAGCGTCGGCCCGCGAGGCGGCGACCGGCCGCTTTGAGCCGTTCCTCGGATCGATCGACCGCCACCACTCTGTGGAACAAGGGCGCGAGAAGCTCGACCAACGAGCCATCCCCAGTCCCCACGTCGACGGCGAGCTGGCGTCGCGGCAGCAGCGTGCGGAGCGCCGTCAGGTACGCAGGCCAGTCGCCAGTGGGCGACGGAGAGCCGTCTTCCGCCGGTCGGGCGAAAAACGCGCGGGCCTCTTCATCGCGCGCGCGGATGATCTCGGCGATTCGCTCCAAGCTTCCATCCTGAGCGCACAGCTCACGGCCGGAGCGGATGGCGTCGGTCAACAAAGGGTCGCCGTTCGTACCGGCCGAAAGGCGCGCAAAGACGCGAGTGCCCTGACGGCGTACGACCACCAAGCCTGCTTCTCGAAGGAGCTTGAGGTGCTTCGAGACGTTGGGCTGCGCCTCTCCCGTCAGCTCCGCAAGCTCCCCGATCGACAGCTCATCCTCGGAGGTGAGCCCGAGCAGGCGAAGGCGGCGCGGCTCTCCGAGCAAGCGATAGAGCTCCCACCGGGGTGATTCGACGTCGGCAACCGACATGACCCATCATATATGCCCCTATTCGCATGGATGCAAATAGAGATTCATCGATCGCCTAAAAGCTCGTAATCATGCTTCTTTATCGCGGAGTGCACGCTCGTAGTAGGCACTGGCAAAGTCGCCGCCCCGTTTTCGGGCTTCTTCTAGGAATGGGATTGCGTCGGCCGGCCTGCCGAGCTCGACGAGCACGGCACCCTCGAGCGCCGGATCGGCAGCGCGCTCGCCCGAAAGGGACCGTAGGGCCTGATGGGCCTCGAGCGGCTCTCCGTTGATGAGACGGCCCCAGGCGAGCAGGTGGAAGGCCTCGTCGAGCTTCTCGGTCGAGTTGGCTTGGCTCACGAGCTCGGACGCCGCGCGAATCAGCCCCTGTCCGTCGCCGCGCTCGAGCGCATCGAATGCCTGCTGGATCAAATCAGGAGCTGCCTGAGCGCGGGGCTGCGGCTGCGCCAGGCGGTGCCGCTCGATTCGAAAGGCCTGGTAGGTGCTGAACCCGAGCAGGAACAAGAGAATGGTCGCCGGGTACTGTTGGAACGTCACCGTCAGAGCCAACAGCAACCCGATCACGCCGAAGGACACGTAGCAGGCGAGCAAACGGCCGCGTGATGGCGCGGCGAGCTCCATCAGCGCGGCCACGATGTTTCCGCCGTCTAGCGGCAGGACTGGCAACAGATTGAGAAGACCCCATCCGAGATTGACGAAGATCAGCGAGCGAAAGGCGTACCGGCCGAGCGAAGGATCGGGAACGCGGAGCGCATCCATCAGCACCAATGCCGACGTTCCGATGAAGATGCCCACGGCGGGTCCGGCAGCGCTCACCAATAGGCTTCGCCATGGGCTCATCGGCTCTCGTTGTTCCCACCAGGTCAGACCGCCCAGTGCGACGAGCTCGATTCGGGGCTGCCGGCCGAAGGCGCGGCCGACCAACGCATGACCGAGCTCGTGCATCAGTATCCCCTGGAATACCACGGCCACCCAGATCAAGAGTCCCGGCCAACCTTGGTCGCTATTCAGCGTCCAGAGCCACAAGGCCATGAGCCAGAACCACAAATGAATGCGGACCGGGATGCGGAACAAGCGGAACTGAACGCTCATCGGAAGAAATATGGGTCGCCGAGGCACGTGCGGCCAGGGCTCCGATCACGGGCGCCGTGATTCCTCCGCGATTCGTTTCTTGGTCGCGGCCCAGCCGCAGATCTCGCATCGGCTCAAGTCGTGGCCGCGAGCGGGGCAGTATTCCCGTCCGAAATAGATGATCTGCAGGTGACGGCGGATCCAGGTGTCCTCGGGAAAGAGGCTCTTGAGGTCTTCCTCGGTCTTGACGACGTTCTTGCCGTTGGAAAGTCCCCAGCGAGCCGCCAAGCGGTGGATGTGCGTGTCGACGGGAAACGCAGGGAGACCGAACGCCTGACACATCACGACCGACGCCGTCTTGTGCCCGACGCCAGGAAGCTCCTCGAGCGCCTCCATGTCTGCAGGCACCGTTCCTCCGTGCTCGTCGACGAGCTTTCGCGCCATGGCCTGCAGGTTCTTCGCTTTGGTGGGCGCGAGGCCCACGGTTCTGATGAGCTCCCGGATTCGCTCGACCGGCAAGGCGGCCATCGATTGCGGATCAGGGGCCTCCTCGAATAGCGCGGGTGTGACTTCGTTGACCTTTTTGTCGGTGGTCTGGGCGCTGAGCATCACCGCCACCAAAAGCGTGAAGGGATCGCGATGGTGCAGTGGAATGGGTGGCTCCGGATAAAGCCGGTCCAAAATTACGCCGATGCGTTCGGCTTTGTCCCGGCGGTTCATCAGTCCCGGAGATTAAAGCTCTTTGGCGTCCGGATTGATGGTGTACTTGGCCATCAAGCTGGCCTTGTCGAGGACGTGGCCGTCTATCGCGGCAAGAACGTCCGCAGACGTAAACGTACCTTCGACCGGAGCTCGCTCGACGTCGAGCGCGTACACGGTGAAACGGTAATGATGAACGATGCTGTCGTTGAAAGGCGGGCACGGACCGTCGTAGCCGTAGTAGTCGCCAGCCATCTCGGGGTCGCCAGCAAACCACCCGGTGTAATCGTTGAGCCCCTGACGAGTCCCCTCCGGTCCTTCTGGGCCGTCCTTGCCCTTCGGTGTCACGCCGGCGCTGAACTGCCCTTCGCCGACCTCGCTGCTCGGGTCCAGATCGACGAGAACCCAGTGACAGAAGTCCGTGCGAGGCAGATCGGCAGGAACGACGCGCCCTTCCTGATTCACGTCATCGGGCTTGGTCGGAACGTCGCTATCGATGCACAGAATCGCGATCGACTTGGTTCCGTCCGGCAACTCCGACCACGAGAGATGAGGATTCTCGTTGTCGGAAAGATCGATCTTCCCATCGGCGCTCCGCTTCCCGAAGGCGTACTGAACGGAGAGGTAATCTCCCTGGCTGAAACTATCACTACGAACTTTCATGGCCCCGAGATCAGCATCGAGAAGCGAACCTGTCAATGCGCCAAGCCCGACATCCACAGCGCCCGCGTTTCACGACCGAGCCCCCCGGAGGACGGGTCGCGACGGGCGTGCTCGCGCCCGGGCGCCCCGTCGCCCCCGCCCCCTCAAGTCCGCCTACGAGGAGGCGACGGCCCGTTCGCTGTGCTGCCCGTCGCGACCCGTCCTCCGGGGATCGCGGTGTGCGGTGCGCCTGCTGACCCAAGTACGTGCTCACGACTTCAAGACTTCGACGTATCGTGCGGCGGTTTGATCCCATTGGAACGTCGACTTCACGTACTTCGCGGTTCGTTCGCTGGCTTCGCGTAGGCGCTGTGGGTCTTCGAGCAGGGATTGAATCCGGGCTGCAAAGGCATCTGCGTCTCCCGACGGCACCAGCCAGCCATTGACGTCCTCTTCGATGACGTCCCGAATCCCCTCGAGATCGGCGGCAAGCGTCGGAAGCCCGCATGCGCCTGCTTCGAGCATCACGATGCCGAATCCCTCCATGTCACCTGGCACCACGATGTTTGGCATCACGAAAAGGTGGCCTCTCCGATAGAGCTCGATCAGCTCCGCTTCCGAGATCCGGCCGAGAGAAGAAACTCTCTTCTTCATCCCGGCGCGTTCGATGGCGTCCTGTATCTCCTCTCGCTCCGGACCATCGCCCGCCAGCCAGAACACGACGCGCGGTGAGAGCTTGGGCATGACGTTCTCGATGAACCAGGCGAAACCCTTGCGACGCACCTGGCGGCCGACGGTGACCAGCAGAAAGGCGTCGGAGTGGACCTGGGGCGCGTTGCTGATCCTGACCCTCGCGGGCTGATCGCGCGTCTCGAATACCCCTTCGAAACGCTCGAGGTCGACGGCGTTCGGAACGACGTGCACCCGATCACGTGGCAGGCCCCTCGCCATCAGCTCCTCGCCGGTGGCCCGACTGACGGGCATGACCGCGTCCAATAAGCCGCAAAGGCGGCGGATCGCCATCTGATAAACGGGATTCGGATCGGTCACGTCGAGCCCGTGTGCGATGGCCGCGAGCCGTATGCCCTTCTTCTTGAGCCCCGGTCCCGCGAGGAGGAGGGGCAGCGCGGTGGTCATGCTGGTGAACAAAATCGCATCGGCCCGGTGCGTGACGGCTTCGCGTTCCAGCCGAAACGCGAGCGACGCCAAGAACGGGACCGCCTTGATGTGCACCCACTTCCAGCTCGAACGAAGCGCGACGGTCCGCACGGCCACGTCTGATCTGTGGCCAAGCGCCGCATGCAGCTCCGTTGCCACGCGCTGCATCCCGCCCACGTTGCTCATGGGCGCCGCTCTGGGTGGAAAGGAGTGGGAGACGAACAAGAGGCGCATTGCGCTCGCGTGATACAGTGCTTGGCCCGAGATGGCCAGCGCAGGCGCGTCACGAGTGCTATGAACGCCTCATGATCATCGAGCACTTTGCGGTGGCTCCCCTCGGCTGCAATTGCGTCATCTTGGGAGACGAAGAGCGCGGTACGGCGATCGTGGTGGACCCGGGGGGCGAAGCGCCTCGAATCCTCGGTCGGCTCGAAGCGCTCGGCCTGCGGTGCGAGGCCATCGTCCACACCCACACTCACTTCGATCACGTCGGCGCGACCCGGGACGTCCAGCTCGGCACGGATGCTCCCACGATGATCCACGAAGACGACCTGTTTCTCTATGAGGGGGTGCAAATGCAGTTAGACAGCTTTCGTGCGCCCTTTCGCGCTCCGGAGATGGCGGAGATCGATCGGTTCCTCGCGGACGGCGACACCGTCCTAGCGGGCTCGCTGGAAGCGGCGGTCGTCCATACCCCCGGACATTCCCCTGGAAGCATCTGCCTCACCCTCCAAGGCGATCGACCCGTCGTAATCGCAGGCGACACGCTCTTTGCCAGGAGCGTCGGACGTACCGACCTGTGGGGAGGCGATACCTCGAAGCTGGTGAATTCCATTCGAGGCAAGCTCTTTGCGCTCCCGGACGAGACACTCGTGATCTGCGGACACGGCCCCAACACGACCATCGGCGAAGAGCGGCGTTTGAATCCCTTCGTCGGAAGCGGCGCCTAGACCGCTTTCCAAAGAGCGAGGGCGCCCGCAATCGCATCGTCGAGCGAAAAGGTCCGCACGTTGTCGGGTAGATCCGACTTGATGTGCCGGATGTTCCCCCCTCCGAGGTGCAACGTATCGTAGTTGAAGATCGGCTCGAGCTGCGCGAATGCCTCGAGGACACGTGTGGTCCACTGCACCGGACCGACTCGTTTCAGCTCGCTGTCCCGAACCAGGTCTTCGTAGCTCTTGCCGTCGCGAAACGGATGGTGCCCGAACTCGAGATTCGGAACCAAACGTCCTTCGGTGAAAAGCGCCGTTCCCATGCCGGTGCCCAAGGTCACGACCATTTCGACGCCCTCGCCACGGACTACGCCGAGCCCTTGGAGGTCCGCATCGTTGAGCACGCGCACCGGCCGTTCGAGCAAATGGGTCAATCGATCCTGTACGGAGACGCCCCGCCAGAGCTCGTTTCCCAGATTCGGCGCGTTCTGGGCGACGCCGCGCTTGACCACACCCGGAAAGCCAACCGAAACACGCTGGTGAGGCGGTAAGGTGCCGGCCATGTCGCAAATCAACCCGAGCACTGCATCCGGATCGGCCGGAGAAGGCGTCGCGTGACTCTTCTTGTCCGTCACGGGCTCGCCTTGGTCGTCGAGCACCACGAGCTTGATGCTGGTTCCCCCGATGTCGACGGCTAGCGTGCTCACGACTGCGCTGCCTTGTGTTTGCGGTAGTAGTCGATGAGCTGGCAGGTAGAGCCGTCGTGGTCGCAACCGCTGGTGGCGCCGAGCTCGGGAACGATGGCGTTGGCCAACTGTTTGCCGAGCTCCACGCCCCATTGGTCGAAGCTGTAGATGTTCCAGATCACGCCTTGAACGAAGATCTTGTGCTCGTAGAGCGCGATCAGCCGGCCGAGAGCAGAAGGGGTGACCTTCTCCACCATGAACGTATTGCTCGGTCGATTCCCCGGAAAGGTCTTGTGTGGGACGAGCATGGCGATGCGTTCGTCGGACATACCCGAGCGTTCGAGCTCTGCGCGAGCTTCCTCGGACGTCTTGCCACGCATCAATGCTTCGGCTTGCGCAATGCAGTTGGCGACGAGGAGCTCTTGATGTCGGCCGATGGGATTGTGGCTCTGCGCCGCCACGATGAAGTCGCACGGCACCAGATGCGTGCCTTGGTGCAGGAGCTGAAAAAACGCGTGTTGGCCGTTCGTCCCCGGCTCTCCCCATACGATCGGACCCGTGTCGTAAGTCGTGATGAACGTTCCGTCGCGCGACACGCTCTTGCCGTTGCTCTCCATGTCGGCTTGCTGAAGATAAGCAGGGAAGCGGTGTAGGTACTGGTCGTAGGGAAGAACGGCATGCGACGACGCGCCGAAAAAGTTCTGATACCAGACCCCGAGCACAGCCATCATGACGGGTATGTTCTCGCGTAGCGGCGAGGAGCGAAAATGCTCGTCTACTTCGTGGGCGCCCCCCAAGAGCGCCTCGAAATGGTCCATGCCGATCACGATGGCGATCGAAAGCCCGATGGCGGACCACAACGAGTAGCGCCCGCCCACCCAATCCCAAAACTCGAACATGTTGTCGGGATCGATGCCGAACTCGACGACTGCATCCCTGTTCGTGGAGAGCGCGACGAAGTGCTTTGCAACGGCCTCATCGGTACCCAATTGCTGAACCAGCCACTCGCGCGCCGACCGCGCGTTGGTCAGCGTCTCCAACGTGGTGAACGTCTTGGAGGCTACGATGAAAAGCGTGGTTTCCGGCTGCACCTGGCGAAGCACCTCGCTCAAGTGCGTGCCGTCTACGTTGGACACGAAGTGGGCACGCAACCCTTGCTTCCAATACGGACGCAGCGCCTCGGTGACCATGACTGGCCCCAAGTCGGAGCCGCCGATGCCGATGTTCACCACGTCCGTGATGGCCCGACCGGTCTGGCCGACCCAGCTTCCATCTCGGACGGCAGTGGAAAACGCCCTCATCTGCGCGAGCACGCGCCGGACGTCGGGCATCACGTCCACCCCATCGACGAGGACGGATGCATCGCTCCGCTGCCGAAGCGCCGTGTGCAAGACGGGACGATTCTCCGTCTCGTTGATCGCGTCACCGGTGAACATCCGGCGGATCCAGTCACGGAGGTCCCATTCCTCGCAGAGCTCGATCAGCAGAGAAACCGTTTGGTCCGTGATGCGGTTCTTCGAAAAGTCGAAGAGAAGGTCTCCCAGAGAAAGCGAAAATTTCGATGCACGCCCCGGGTCAGCCGCGAATAGATCGCGCATCGACACGTCGCGGAGCTCGTCCCGGTGCGCGAGAAGCGCTTTCCACGCGGCGGTCTGGGTAACGTCGACCATCGAGGCAACCGTAGCCCCGATGGCGACGCTGCGCACCGCGTTTTGCCGTCTAGCGAAATCAGGCGAGCAACGGCGCCAGTACCAGCGCCACGATGCTCATCAGCTTGACGAGGATGTTCAGGGACGGGCCCGCCGTGTCCTTGAATGGGTCGCCGACGGTATCACCCACGACTGCGGCGTTGTGCGCGTCGCTGCCCTTGGGATGGACGGTGCCGTCCTTCATCTTGTATCCGCCGCCTTCGAAGGACTTCTTGGCGTTGTCCCAGGCGCCGCCCGCGTTCGCCATGAAAAGCGCCATCAGTACGCCCGTCACAGTGACACCCGCCAGCAGGCCGCCCAGAGGCTCGGCCCCCATCAGGAACCCCACCACGACGGGGGTCAGGATGGCGAGGGCACCAGGTGCGACCATGCGTTTGAGCGACGCCTCCGTGGAAATCTTCACGCACCGGGCCGTGTCCGGCTTCGCGTTGCCTTCGAGAAGGCCCGGAATCTCGCGGAACTGGCGGCGAACCTCCTCGATCATGTCCATCGCCGCAATCCCGACCGCGTTCATGGCCATCGATGAAAAGAGAAACGGCAGCATGCCCCCGAGGAAGAGCCCGGCCATCACGAGTGGCTTCGAGATGTCGATGCCGGTGATGCCCGCGGTCTGGGCGAACGCTGCGAAAAGCGCGAGAGCGGTCATGGCGGCCGAGCCGATGGCAAAGCCCTTGCCGATGGCAGCAGTCGTATTGCCGACCGCATCGAGCTTGTCGGTGCGCTCGCGGACCTGCGGATCCTGATGGCTCATCTCGGCGATGCCGCCGGCGTTGTCTGCGATCGGGCCGTACGCGTCCACGGCAAGCTGAATGCCGGTCGTGGAAAGCATGCCGAGCGCCGCGATCGCCACGCCGTAGAGGCCCGCCACCTCAGCAGCGATGACCACACCGAAGGCGATCACGATGATCGGCATGGCGGTCGACTGCATGCCGACACCGAGGCCCGCGATGATGTTCGTCGCAGTTCCGGTCTTGCTCTGCTCGGCAATGCTGTCGACCGGAGGCTTTTCCATCGAGGTGTAGTACGAGGTGATCAGACCGACGGCGACGCCTGCGGCAAGGCCCGCGACGGTAGCCCAACCGACGTTGATCCAGGTGACCAGCTCACCCTGGGGGGTCGTGGCTCCGGCGGCAGGCCACATGAGATAGGAGATCCCGAAGGTGGCCAGCGCCATGACGCCTGCGGCGCCGAAGGCCCCGGTGTCGAGCGCGTGTTGCGGATTGCCGCCTTCCTTGGTGCGGACGAACAAGGTCCCGACCATGGAGCAGACGATGCCTCCAGCGGCGATCACCAAGGGCATGATGACCGGCCCGATGGTGATTCCATCGGCCACGGCGTCGAAACCGAGAGCAAGCACCATGGCGCCGATGATCGCGCCGACGAAGGACTCGAAGAGGTCTGCACCCATGCCAGCGACGTCGCCCACGTTGTCACCCACGTTGTCCGCGATGACGGCTGGGTTTCGAGGGTCGTCCTCTGGCAGCCCCGACTCGACCTTGCCGACGAGGTCGGCGCCGACGTCTGCAGCCTTCGTGTAGATGCCACCGCCGACACGCGCGAAGAGCGCAATCGACGACGCACCCATCGAGAAGCCGGTGATCACGTTGACGGTACGAGTGAGATCCCAGCCGAGAACGTTGATGAAGATCAG
>DATIUW010000157.1:0-11737 GCA_035466435.1 Polyangiales bacterium
CAGCGTCCGCTCCAGCTCGGCGGGGGCCTTCTCCTACTCTTGCTTCCATTCTTCCTGCACGATGCTCTTCTGCTGGGTCTGATCTCCGCGGCCCTATGCGCCGCAGTCTGGCTCGGCGTAAAAGCCGGTTACTAGGGGGACACGCGACTCCCCCAAAACGCTTTTCTTTTCAAGCTCTTAACCGGCACACCGCAACAATCGGAAGCCATCCGTATTTTCGCGGTATGCCTCCCAAGTAGTCGGAAGCACTGCTCTCGTGGGGACCTAGAGTGTCCCCCGCGTTCAGTTGGCAGTTGGGTGGTCTTCGGATACGTAACTAGTGCTCTTCGAGCGACGAGCATGGCATGAGTGTCGAAGCATGGATCGCGACCGGTGTCGTCGTAGCGGTGTTCGGCGTTCTTGGCTCGGGGCGTTATCCCCCGTACATCGTTCTGCTCGGCGGGGTTGCGGTCCTTCTTGCAGGCGGGATCATCGATACTGGTGAGGCGCTCGCAGGCTTCTCGAACAGTGGCGTGATCACCGTCGGCGTGCTCTACGTGGTAGCCGCGGGACTGAAGCAAAGCGGGGCGCTCGCGTTCCTGACCGCACGCGTGTTGGGGCGACCCCGCACCGTGAGGGGTGCCCAGGCGCGTTTGCTTTTCCCCGTCACGATAGGGAGCGCGTTCCTCAACAACACGCCCATAGTTGCCATGTTGCTGCCGGTGCTGATGGATTGGAGTCGGTCCACGGGAATTCCTGCGTCCAAGCTCCTCCTTCCTCTAAGCTACGCCGCTATTCTAGGAGGTCTCTGCACCCTCATTGGCACTAGCACGACGCTCGTCGTTCACGGCCTTCTGCTCGCAGAAGGCAAACCAGGCCTCGAGATGTTCGAAATCGCATGGGTCGGCCTCCCGTGCGCCGTCTTAGGATCGGCGCTCCTCATGTGGATGGCCAGACGGTGGCTGCCCGCCTACGACAGTGTGCTCCGGATTCCCGATGATCCCAGGGAATATACTGTGGAGATGCGCGTCGCTCTCCGCGGTCCATTGGTCGGCAAGAGCATCGAAAGCGCTGGTTTGCGTCACTTGCCCGGCCTCTACCTGATGGAGATTCACCGGGGCGGACACATCGTTCCGGTCGTCGACCCCGCGGAGCGACTCGATGCGGGGGACCAACTCGTATTCGTTGGAGTAGTCGGTTCGGTCGTAGATCTTCAACAGATTCCCGGCCTCGAGCCCACGACCGAGCAGGTCTTCAAGCTGGACTCACATCGATCCTTGCGATGCTTTGCAGAGGCGGTTGTGTCTCGAACGCATCCCCTGGTCGGAAAGACCATACGCGAAGGCCGATTTCGAAACCTGTACAATGCCGTGGTGGTAGCCGTCTCGCGCAACGGTGAGCGCGTGCAGGGCCGCATTGGCGACATCGAGCTTCACCCGGGAGACTCGCTCTTGCTGGAGGCTTTGCCGTCGTTCGTCGAGCAGCATCGCAACTCGAGTGACTACTATCTGGTGAGTCGCCTCGACGACGCCGGGCCGCCAACGACGGCTCAAGCGCCTGCAGCGATGCTGATTATCGCCTCGATGGTCACCGTCGTCGCCATCGGATGGCTCAGCATGCTGCAGGCGGCCCTGCTCGCCGCCGGTGCCATGCTCATGGCTCGATGCGTGTCCGAGGATACCGCCCGGCGAAGCATCGATTGGCCCTTGCTGGTTGCGATCGGCTCATCCTTCGGGCTTGGCAACGCGCTCTACAAAACGGGTGCCGCGGGGTCGTTGGCGGGTGTTCTCCTCGATCAGGCCGGGAATCATCCGTGGCTTGCCTTGGCTGTCATCTATGCGACCACGACGATCCTCTCCGAGTTCGTCACCAACAATGCCGCCGCCGTCATCGTGTTCCCAATCGCCATGGCGACCGCGACCACGCTCCAGGTAAACTACATGCCATTCGTGATCGCGGTCGCGGTCGCCGCCTCGGCCAGCTTTGCTTCCCCGTTGGGCTATCAAACTCATCTCATGGTCTTCGGCCCCGGCAACTATCGGCTGCGGGACTTCGTCAGGATGGGCATCCCCATGAACCTGCTTTTGTGGATCATCACGACCGGGCTCGCGCCCTTCGTGTGGCCGTTCTGACGTCATCCCGCTCGGCTTGGCCCGCTGCATCGGAGCGTTTCACTAGTTCCCGCCGAAGAGCCCGTACAAGACCAGTAAGACGAGCGGAATCGTCAACCAAAGCAGCGGCCAGATCGCGCTCATCTGAGGCTGTTTGTCCGGGGTGCTCCAGTCCTCCGCCCAGGCTCCGGCCCGGGGCCTTTCCAGGCTGGGTGCCGTTTCGGTCGCAACGAGCTCGCTTGGGCTCACCTCCGGTGGGGAAGCCGGTAGATGACCAATCGTTCCGGCGTCCGCGCTTCTTTTAACATTCGTACGCATCACACATTCCTCCATTGGCCGTCCGACTCGGACGGCGCGTTTTCGAACAGACCAGGACGTTCAGGAAAGGGAACGAGGTCGTTCGGGAGGGTCGTCGCTCGAATGTGAGACTCGAGCGCCTCTGCAGGTCAGTCGAATTGCCGCGCGCCTATCCGACAGCCCGTGATGACTTCGGTGAGCGGCAGATGGAAACCATACGCGGGCGTTTGCACGATCCGGGCGCGTGTGCGGGCGTCCGAAGGGTACCAGCGTGCCCGTGCCCATGGGAAGGCGGAGCTCGCCCTCTGGCGTTGCGTGTCGGGCCGCGGAAACCAACGCCGACTGCAGCTTCGCCGCAACCTCACCGTTGGAGCCGTGTCCCGCCGAGAGCCCGGAAGTCGAGGCGCCGCCAAGCCCGAAGGCAAAGACCGCTACGACGACCAGCCGAAGCACCAACCGCATCCCCTTAAAATGGATCCGGGCGTGCCACTTGCCAAGGCGGCACGTTGCCGAGGCTAGTCCCGTCCCAAATACAGGTGAAGCGCCTCTGCCACGCGCTTGCCGTCGAGGGCCGCGCTGACGATGCCGCCCGCATATCCTGCGCCTTCGCCTGACGGATAGAGTCCTCGGAGGTTGGGCGACTCGAGCGTATCGTCGGCTCGCGGGATCCGGACTGGACAGCTAGTGCGTGACTCGACGCCGACGAGGACCGCCTCGTCGCTGATGAAGCCTCGCATTCGGCGACCAAAGCTCTCGATGCCTTCGCGCAAGGCCTCCGATATCGGGACGCCGGCGGAGTCGACCACATCGTCGATCTTCGTCGCGGTCAGCCCGGGCCGATAACTACTGTGCGGGACCAGGCTCGAGCCTCGCCGGGCGAGGAAGTCGGGGATCGTCGTGGCCGGCGCCTGGAGGCGACCGCCGCCGGCCTGATAGGCGGCCTGCTCGATTCGGCGTTGAAAGTGGACGCCCCCGAGGGGCCCATCGAACCCGTGCGCCTGCCAGTCGCTCGGCTCGACGGAGACGACGATGCCGGAGTTTGCAAACGGCGAGTCCCTTTTCGACAAGCTCATGCCGTTCACCACCTGGGCGCCGGGCTCGGTCGTCGCCGGAACGATCCAACCTCCAGGACACATGCAAAAAGAAAACACGCCGCGATCCTCGACGGTTGCCGCGAGCCGATAGTACGCGCTTGGCAGGGCAGGGTGACTCGCATCGCGCCCGTATTGGATTCGGTTGATCAACGGCTGCGGATGCTCGACTCGGACGCCCATGGCAAAAGCTTTGGGCTCGAGCACGACGTTCATCTCCTCCAGCATGTCGAACACATCTCTGGCGGAGTGCCCGGTCGCGAGCACGATGGCATCTGCTTCGAACGAACGTCCGTCCGCGAGCTCGACGCCGCACACTCTGCGTTCGACTCCGGTTCCCTCTACCAAGATGCGTTCGAGCCGTGCTTGGAAGTGAAACTCCACGCCCATGCCTTCGAGCCGCTCGCGCATCGCCGTCACGACCTTGGGTAGCTTGTTGCTTCCAATGTGGGGCCGCGCGTCCTCGAGTATCGCGGGTGGCGCACCGTGGAGCGCAAGAATCTCCAGCACGTCGCGAACCGAGCCTCTCTTGTGCGCCCTCGTGTAGAGCTTGCCGTCGCTGAAAGTTCCCGCGCCGCCCTCGCCGAAGCAATAGTTGCTGTCGGGGTCGACTCGCCCCTCCCGGTTCAAGAGCGCGATGTCGCGACGTCGAGGCTGAACGCGCTTCCCCCTATCGATGACACGACTCGCGATCCCGTGACGCGCGAGCTCGTAGGCACAGAACAAGCCCGCCGGCCCCGAGCCCACGATGACGACACGGGCAGGGAGGCGGACTTCCCGAGGATGCGGCAGCGCCCACTGCTCAGGCGGCATGGCAGGCCCCTCGCCGAGCAAGACGTGAAACCGCGTGTGCTTCCCTCGCGCGTCGATCGCGCGTCGCAAGACATGAAGCTCGGGAAGCTCCTCGACGGGAACCGACAGCTTCTTCGCCGCGCGCACACGAATCGCATCCGGATCGTGCGCCTCGTCGAGCGAGAGATACAGCTCCACGGGAACGTTGGTGAAGTCCTTCTTCATGACTGGCTGTGACGCACCTCGTCGAGTCTCTGCGTCGCCGGTGCGATTAGCCCATATAGCTGGGGTTTCCAGACTCATCTAGGCGCCTGACGCTTCGGGAGTACAATGCTGCTGGTGCCCAGATGGGTGGTGGGAGTCCTGGTCGCAGTGGTCGGGTGCGAAACCCCGGGCGCACCAGTTACGAGTGTCGATACGGGAAGCGCCGTCCCCATCGGCATCCTGGTCAAAACGGTCCTTGGCCTCGTCCTGTTGATGGGACTCTTTTGGCTGGGATCTCATCCTAGGGTTCGGCGGTTCCAAGAATGGCTGGGCATCCGCCAAGCGATCACGGCGGGATTCGCATTCGTGGGTCTCGGAGTGATCGCAAGTCATCCTTCGATCGGCATCCTCAGCGGGAAGCTCTTTTACGATCTGGCCCCTCTGGTTCACTTCGCCCTCGGATGGCTCGGCATGATCATCGGCTTTCAGTTCGATGTTCGCGTGCTGGATCGGCTACCGCGGGGCACGGCGCTCGAGATCACCCTCTACACCCTCGCTCCTTTCGTCGTCGTGGGAGTCGTTGGGGCCGCGATCATGCTCGCATACGGACGCCCGTGGACCGACGCCACCTTCGTGCGCGACGCGATCGTGCTCGCTACCGCTGGAGCCATCTTTGCCTCTGGCACCGGAGATCGGCCTCGGCCAAGAGAACGGTTTGGTGGCGGCGATTCAGAAGAGCGCCACAGGCTGGATCAGCTCGACGAGATCGCGGGGGTTGCTGGTCTTGCGGTCGTCGGGTCCTTCTTTCGTCCGCAGTGGGTCGGTTTTCAGTGGGCGCTTTCGGGATCGATTTGGTTGCTCATCACGCTCGGGGTGGGCGTCTTCGTGGGTCTCCTGGCCTACGCGATCCTCACTGGAGGACGTCGCGGAGCCGAGTTTGCTGCGCTCACGCTGGGCTGCGTTGCGCTGGCATCCGGGGTGGCGGGTTACTTGATGCTTCCGCCGCTGGTCGTCTGCTTCGTTGCGGGAGCCATCTTGGTCAATCTGCCAGGGGATCAC
Source organism: Polyangiales bacterium (assembly GCA_035466435.1). Taxonomy (GTDB): domain Bacteria; phylum Myxococcota_A; class Polyangia; order Polyangiales; family Houyiibacteriaceae; genus SG8-38. The sequence continues at coordinate 5,534 of DATIUW010000157.1, forward strand.
CGCCGCCGCCTGTGGAGAGTCCTCACTCGTTTCGAGCGCCCGCTGTACTACTTGTTTCTCACGCTGGCGGGGGCGTTGTGGGACGTCACCGATTGGCGTGGATGGTTGCTCGTGCCTGCTTTCGTGCTGAGCCGGGCAGGTGGCTATTTCTTGGCGGATCGGTTGGCTCCAGAGTCCGTCGGTGAAGGGACTAGCATGCGTCCAGCTTGGTTCGCGGCACCCGTCAGCGTCGTTTCGATCGCGATCGTGATCAGTGCGCAGACGATCTACCGCGGGCCTGCCATCCCCTGGATCGTCACCGCCGTTCTCGGAAGCGCGATCGTCGTCGAGCTGATGAGTCTTCGGAGGGCCCGGCGATGAAGAACCTGCTCTGCCTCGCCGCCCTCGCGTTGCTGTTGAATGCAGCACGGAGCCTCCTTCCCGAAGGAGGCGATGTCTACGGCGTGGCCCAGACCGAGCTGGCCTTCGGGTTCGTTCTCCTGAGTGCGTTCCTCGTGAGCGACATCTTGGCTCGGATAGGGCTTCCGAAGCTCGTCGCGTACGTCTTGACGGGAATCGTCGCAGGGCCGCATGCATTGAATCTGTTGCCGGCCAAGATGACTGCCGAGCTCGATCTCGTGAGCGGCGTCGCGATCTGTCTGATTGCTTTGACCGCCGGGGGGGAGCTCAGCTTCCGACGTATCCGACCACTTTGGAGAACCATCGCGGCGCTTGCGCTATGGGGTGTTCTAGGCACGGCGCTTGCGTTGACGATCGCGTTGTACGCGCTTTCGCCGTGGCTTCCATTTCTCAGGACGCTCCACCCAGCGGCGCTCTTCGGATTTTGCACCATGCTGGGCGTTGCGCTCAGCGCCCAATCGCCGGCTGTGGTGATGGGCCTTCTAAGTGAAACGAAGGCCGAAGGTGCGTTCAGTCGCACGATTCTCGGTACGGTAGTCATGAGCGATCTGCTCGTCATCGGGCTGTTCGGATTGGTGTCCGCGGTCGCACGCGCTGCGCTCGGAGGAGAAACCAGTGTGGGGCAAACGGCGCTCGGCATCGCATGGGAGCTCTTCGGTTCCCTCGGCGGGGGGGCGTTCCTCGGTCTGCTACTAGCCTTGTACCTGAAGAAAATACGAGACGGGGCCCAGGTTTTCGTGACGCTGATGTGCATCGTCGTGGCCGAGCTCGCCGTTCCGGTTCACCTGGACCCGCTGATCGTGATGCTCTCGGCCGGCCTCGTGGTCGCAAACTTTTCCGAAGAGGAAGCCTCTCGGCTGGTTCGGGACCTAGAGACCGTCGCCCTGCCAGTCTACATCGTGTTCTTCGCGACCGCGGGAGCGACGCTACGCCTCGATGTCCTGGCAGATGTTGCGCCCATCGCACTGCTGCTCGTGATTCTACGAGGCGCGAGCCTCTGGCTTTTCGGCGTGATCGCAACGGGCTCCACTGGAGCGTCCGCGGAGATCCGACGGTGGGGATGGACCGGAATGCTACCGCAAGCAGGGCTTGCATTGGCCCTCGCGCTGCTCGTGCAGCGAGGGTTCGGCTTCGAGGGAGAAGGTGCAAGCGCGCTTCTGCTCGGAGTCATCGCCATCAACGAGCTCGTCATGCCGATTCTGCTTCGCGTCGCATTGCTGCGATCCGGCGATGCAGGCACACATGTCGTGGAGCCGGACTCCAGCATGCCTCCAGCCGTAAGCGAGGCTAGCACTAGCTCCCACGGTGGGTCAGGCTTTGCAGCCCACGATTAGCGGGGGGCTAGGGTGTCCCCTTTGAGCTTGAAGCAGTATCGACCCGCTTCGTGGGTCCATACGCTTCCAGGTGCGTATCGAGAGGGCCGGTCGAAGACGGCGCAGAGCTCGTAGGATTCCTGCCCGAGCAGGCGATAGTCGTACGGCTGATCGTGGATCGGGTCCGTCGGGATCGGCGCAAAGCCTGGCTCTGCGCCCAGCGCCTCCAGCTCCTCCGGGAGTGCGTGGTAACGGTTCCAGTACACGTGGATCTGATGAGCAATGCTCTGCAAATCGTCGATCCGCCGCTCATCGAGCTTCAACACTCGTTGCTCACCGGGTGATCCCATCAACCAAACCCCCCCTGCGACCACCCCGATGACGACTACGCTGACCACCACCAGCACGCCGGAACCGATCCGGAGGCCCGTCATAGCGCCTGCTCCACCTTGCGCAGATCCCACAGATAATAGGTGAATACGACGCCCGCGATGATGCCCACCGCGACCACTTTCAGGATGAAACGGACCGTGAGCTCTCCGCCAAGCAGGTTGAAGACCAGTGTGGTCACGTCGCCGACCAATACGGACGCGGCGATGAAAAGCGTCGCATAGGTCAACCATCTACGAACCCCCGAAGCGCGCTTCGTCGGATCCTTCCGTATCGAGCGGCTGATGACGTGTGAAACGAACACGAAGACGGGAAACGCCACGATCAACGTCGAGACGGACCAGCGCAGGCGCTCGACCTGCCATTTCTCGCCGAGCGCGTTTGCAGCCGGGTCGGGAAACGCGCGATCGATGAACTCGAAGATCACGGCGCCGAAGTGGTAGGCGCTGAGGAGCAAGGTGGTGAATAGCACCAGATAAAGGAACGTTTCTCGCGCAGAGGCAGAAGGCTTGGGCTTCGGAACCGGGAGCTCGAATTCGACCTCCGCGTACGCATCCAAAGCATCGCTGATCTGTTCAGGCGGCCAGCCTGCCGTCTGGAGCGCCTCTCCAATCCGCTGGCGTGGGACACCCCGAACCAATGCTTCCCGCACGAACTGTTGCAGCTCCTCGTCGATTCTCGCCATGGTCGCCTCTCACTCCCATCCTTGGCCCAAGTGCCGCTTCTCGCCGAACGAAGCGATATCACATAGCCTTCGCCGATGGCATCCGGCTCGACCAAGGCAATTCTGGCAGCGCTTTTCGCCAATCTCGGCATCGCGATCGCCAAGTTCGTCGGCTACGTGTTCACGTCGTCTTCATCGATGTTGGCCGAAGCGATTCATTCGGTGGCGGACACGTCCAATCAGGCCCTCCTGCTCCTCGGAAGCGCCCGCGCGCGCAAAGTGGCCACGCCGGACCACCCTTTTGGATACGGCCGTGAGCGATACTTCTGGTCGTTCGTGGTGGCATTGGTCCTGTTCATGCTCGGCGGGCTGTTCGCGATCTACGAAGGGTTGCACAAGCTGCAAGAAGCAAGTCACGAAGTCTCGAATGCCGAATGGGCCATCGGGATCTTGGCGCTCGGCATCATTCTCGAGGGCTATTCCTTTCGGACGGCCGTGAAGGAATCGAGGCCGCTGAAGGGAACCGCCTCGTGGTGGGCGTTCATTCGCCACTCCCGCACGCCCGAGCTGCCCGTGGTCTTGCTCGAAGACCTCGGAGCGCTCACGGGCCTAAGCTTCGCGTTGGTGGGCGTATCCACTGCGGCGCTCACCGGTGACTCGCGCTGGGACGCATACGCCACCATTGCAATCGGCGCGTTGTTGGTGGTCATTGCGACCGTGCTCGTCTTCGAGATGAAGAGCCTGATCATCGGAGAATCGGCGATCGAGCCCATGCGCAGGCAGATCGTCGAAGCCATCGAGCGAGGCGACAGAATGGGTCGGGTCTTGCACATGCGTACCCAGCACATCGGTCCCGACCAGCTCCTAGTCGCCGCCAAGGTCGAGCTCGACCCGACGCTCGACACGGCCGGCATCACCGCAGCCATCGACCGCGCGCAGGAGCGGATCCGAAAGACCGTGCCCATCGCCACGCTCATCTATCTCGAGCCCGAGGCGTTGGAGGAAACAGTCTGAATCCGGGCCTAACCCAAAGGCCATGGAGTGTGCTACCAAGCCCTGATGCGTGGCTCTGCTTTCACCGCGTTGCTCGGCTTCGTTCCTGCCATTCTTGCCGGCTGCTCGTCCTCGGGATCGAGCGACTGCGCTCCCGGAGCGGAGAGCTGCGAAACACCGCCGCAAAGCCTCCCCGAAGGAACGACGCAGTGGGCACCCGTGGGCGCGCGGACGGTCGGCAGCTACGGCTATGACGTCAGTCCCGAGCCAGATGCGTTCCGTACCATGCACGTTGGTCCGAACAATAGCGACAACGTGTGGGTCGCTGCCGCGCCGCGGATGGAGCTCGACTGGGTAGCGGAGACCAGCTTCTACGTACCGGAAGGCCCGACCTTCGATAACCAAGGCAATCTCTACTTCAGCCCGCTGTTCCCGCAGGAAGACGTTTCACTGGTTTCCCTCGACGCCGAAACTGGGGAGCGCAACTGGGCCATCGAGGGTGACGGAATCAACGGGGGCAGCGGTGCGATTTTGATCCTGAATGATCCCGACGCGCCGGGCGGGCAGATCATCTATCATGCGACGTACACCGAGGCGCTGGCGATCGAGCCGGATGGCACCGTGCTTTGGCGCACGCCTACTGGGTTGAGCTTGCCCGATATCGTACCCGGAGAGCGCGAGACCACGCATTCCTTTGGCTTCAACTACCACCCGCGCACCGATTCGCTGGTCGGACTGACGATCGGTGGTGTGCTCTTCGCGTTCGATCGTAGAACCGGCGAAAAGGTGGCCCCTCTCGGACAGGTTCCCGGCTCGCCTGCGACCAGCGTCGCGATCGACCTTCCCACATTCGTCATCGACCAAAGCAACGCGCTGACCGACGAGGTGTTTGGCAAGACTCCGAGCGGACTCAGTTTGTTTTCCGTCATCATCGACGTGATCTTCGGTGGCGGCTCCATCGTCACCAACTACTTCGCCATCGATCCCAACACCAGCGTAATCTACGTGGCCGCGACCGCCGAGGATGCGGCCGACGGGGTCGAAGACGGACAGTCGGACCTCGGAGCGCTCTATTCGATCGATCTCGTCGATGACGGGAACGGAGGGCTCGAATTCCAGGTGCAAGACGCTGCCACGTTCGATGGCGGAACTGGGTCTACCCCGTCGGTCAGCGAGGACGGCAGCAGGATCTACGTGTCCGACAACGCGGGCAACGTCATCTCGCTCGACAGCGACCTCGAAGAACGATGGCGGTTCGACGTGGGGGAGCCGCTGGCTGCTTCGGTGGCGGTCTCGCCCGACAACGGGGAAATCTACGTCGTGACCCGCAAAGACGTCTTCAAACTCACGGACGAAGGAGACCGCGCGAGCCTCGATTGGGCTGCGACTCTCGATGCGTTTGCCGACGAGCCGGAAATCGACGTGGAATTCCAAGCGCTGACGCCGAGCATCACGGCCAATGGCGTCGCCATCAGCGTCGGCGGGGGAAAGAGCGTGGGCGAGCGCGAGCTGATGCTGAAAGTCGGCGTCGGTCTTCTCGATCGGGACACGGGCAGGCTGCGATCATTCACCGTAGGACGCGAAGAATCGATCGCCGTTACCTCCATCGGGCCCGACGGCGGGATCTACACCGCGAGCTCGCCCGTGCGCCGTGTTTCGGGCAAGGCGATCTATCCCGCCCTCACCGAGGACATCATCGGCGGAATCTCGCGCTACAAACCGATCCGAAACGATCTACTCGCTCTCGAGGCGAGCTGCGCGGCAGGTGTGCGTGCGCGGAATGCGGCAACCATCGCAGACTCAGCGCCGGCTTCGGCCGAGCAGGACATGCATCAGATTCGAGTGCTCAACGCCCAGAGTCGTGCAGCCATCACGCGCGCGGTCTCGGACGGCGATCTCGACCAATCATCGGCTGACCAAGTCCGCGCGAGTCTAGACGCTTCCGACGCGAGTCTCTCCGAAGGGAGGCTGGCAGTCGCGGGGGAGCAACTGATCGCAGCGTGCAACTCGCTGTCTCAACGATGAAATGACCTTTCGGAGAAAAGCACGATGAATTGCCTCACGACTCACACGCGGCTCGCCATGCTGGCGATGCTCGCAACGGCGACGGTGATGGGTTCTTGCAGCGGTGATGCGGGTTCCGTGGCCGTCGATGCACCTGACGAGCTTGGTTCCTTCGCGGTCGGGCATACGATGTTCACGGTCATCGACGCCGAGCGCGACGACCGCGAGCTGCGCGTCGACGTGTGGTACCCAGTCGATGAGACCGATGCAACCGACGGCCCCTTCAGCGAGTATCCGCTCCAGGGCCCGTTCACGCTCGCCTCGGAGGTCGCCGTCGACGATCTCCGAGTGTCATCGGCAGCGCAGCATCCGCTGTTGGTCTTTTCGCACGGCTTTGGCGGCATCAACACCCAGTCCACACAGCTCATGGAGACCTTGGCC
>DATIUW010000158.1:0-12391 GCA_035466435.1 Polyangiales bacterium
GAGCGAGCCCAAGAGCTGCAGCAAGGAGGCCGCGTCAGTCATGGCTGCTCTCCTGCTTGACCCAGTACCACGCATTGAGGCATCCGAGCGCCACGCCGACGATGAGGAACGTCAGTGTCCAAGAGGTGTCGCTCGGCCACCGTCGGTCGAGCCAGGCTCCGAGGGCGATGCCGAGGAGCGTGGGTATCGCGACCGACCATCCGATGAGGCCAAACATCCCCAAGCCGAACCACGCGCTTCTTCGCTTTTCCTTCCGCGCACGCAGCTTCCGCGCGGCTCGGCGCGCAACGCTCTCCGCCAGCTCCTCATCCTCCAGCCGCGGGTCGTGCTCCGGCGATTCAGCCATGGAACTGCTCCTGGAGCTCTCTGAAACCACGCAGGGTGCCCGCCTCGAGTCGCGCAAGCGCAGTCCTGGCTTTGCGCTCGTGCTCGTCGAGGTCGAGGAAGCGCTCCTCCACCAAGTGCTGCATTCGTTCGAGATCGACGCCCCGAACGCCGTTGAAGGTCGACACGAAGACATCGGCGCCACACTTGACGAGGATGCCCTCGTCCAGGGCGGCAAAGCCTTCGCGACCGTCGGCCTCGTAGAACGACAAGAGCCCGGGCACCAAGGCGGCCACGAAATCGATGTGACGGGGCAGCAAGCAGAAGAAACCGTTCTCGGCCTCGGCGATTATCTTCGTCACCTCTTCATCGACCAGAACATCGGTTGGCAACGACACGCGCAGGCGCATGCGCTCGGGTTTCGTGGATGCCTGCTCAGTCATGGCCATTCCCCTCGACCTCGTCCGCGGATCCGATCATGTAGAAGGACTTTTCACCCACCTCGTCGAACTCACCGGCCAGAATTCGCTCACAGCCGTCGATGGTTTCTTCCAGAGTGACCAGCTTTCCTGGTTTGCCGGTGAATTGCTCAGTAGTGAAGAACGGCTGTGTCAAGAAGCGCTCGAGGCGGCGCGCCTTGTTGACGGTCGCGCGGTCCTCGCGGGATAGCTCCTCCATGCCCAACATCGAGATGATGTCTTTCAGATCCTCGTACTCGGCGAGCACTCCGCGCGTGGATTGGGCAACATGGTAGTGACGGTCGCCGACGACGGCAGGGGTCAGCATCTTCGAATCGGTCTGTAGTGGATCGATTGCGGGATAGAGGCCTTGGCTCGCACGCTTGCGCGACAGCACGATCGAAGCGGAAAGGTGCGCGAAGATGTGGGTTGCCGAAGGGTCGGTGAGATCGTCGGCGGGGACGTAGACCGCCTGCACCGATGTGATGCTGCCGGTTCGAGAGCTGCAGATGCGCTCTTCCAGAGCCGCCAGCTCGGTCGCCAGGGTGGGCTGATAGCCCACACGCGAAGGGACCCTACCCATCAAACCAGAAACCTCCGTGCCCGATTGGACGAAACGGAAGACGTTGTCGATGAGCAACAAGACGTCACGCTTCACGACGTCGCGGAAGTACTCTGCCACGGTCAAAGCTGCGTGGCCGACCCGGAAGCGCGCGCCCGGGGGCTCGTTCATTTGTCCGTAGATGAGGGTCGCCTTTTCGAGCACGCCCGAGTCTTGCATCGCGCGGTACATCTCCTCGGCTTCGCGCATCCGCTCCCCGATGCCGCAGAAGAGGCTGACGCCCTCGTACTGCTCAGCCATGTTGTGAATGAGCTCGTTGATGAGCACGGTCTTGCCGACGCCTGCGCCGCCAAACATGCCTGACTTTCCACCACGCTCGAGCGGAGCCAACAGATCGATCGCCTTGATCCCCGTTTCGAAGATATCGGTGCTCGTAGCCCGATCCGCTAGTGGAAGAAGCGGACGGTGAATGGGCCAACGCTCCTTCGTGTCGACGGGGTCCTTGCCATCGACCGGCTCCCCGAACACGTCGAGCATGCGTCCGAGCAAGGCCTCGCCGACCGGAACCTCCAAAGGGGTGCCTGTATCTCGAACCAGCATGCCCCGGCCGAGGCGTTGCGCCGCGTTCAGCGCGATGCATCGAACCGTACCGGGGTCCACGTGTGTTTGTACCTCCAGCACCACCCGTTTGCCCTTGGTCGTGTTCAGCTGCCTCAGCCGGGGAGGGAGCGGAGGCCGGAAGCTCACGTCGACGACGTTGCCTCGCACCCCGACGATCCTGCCGATTGCGCCTTTCCCGTGAAGCGAGTCTGGCTCCCTTCTCGTTTGCGCATCGTGTGGATCGTTGGCGTTGGTCATGGGGTCGAGAGAGCACTCTTCGTGTCGTCAGAGCATCCTCTTCATCATGTCGACACAGCGTCGAGAGAATGCCCATTCGTTGTCGTACCAGGCGAGCACTTTCAGCAGTTGCTCGCCGAGGACTTGCGTATCCCGAGCACTCACGATGCAGCTTTGCTCGGTCCCGATGATGTCGCTCGACACGATCGGACGATCCTCCACCGCGAGGATGCCTTTCATGGAGCCGTCGGCCCACTTGCGCAGAGCGTCGTTGACGCCTTTTGCGTCGGTCTTTCCGTCCACCGTGCACGTGAGGTCGAGAAGCGAGCCGCATTTCACCGGCACCCTCACCGCGAGACCGTCGAGCTTTCCCCGTAGCTCCGGAATGATCTGGCCGATCATCGTTGCAGCTCCAGTGGTAGTCGGCACGAGGTTGTCTGCAGCAGCACGCCCGCGCCGAGGCTTTTTGTGCGGGCCGTCGAGCAGATTCTGAGATGACGTGTAGGCGTGAACGGTGTTGATCAGGCCGTATTGAATGCGGAAGTCTTCGTGAAGGGCTTTGGCCAAGGGAGCGAGGCAGTTGGTGGTGCAGCTTCCAATCGAAATGATGTCGTGGCGCTCGCGATCGTAGGCGCCGTCGTTGACGCCCAAGATGAAGTCGCCATCGAGAGAATCCTTGCCCGGCGCCGAGATCAAGACCTTTTTTGCCCCTCCGTCGACGTGTTTTTGGGCATCGCTCCTGTTCCGAAATGCGCCGGTCGCCTCCAGAACCACGTCGACGCCTTTCTCCCCCCAAGGAACCCGCTCGGGCTCTTTCTCGGCGCTCACCGAGACGGTCGTCCCTTCGATGTCCAGCACGTCTCCCTCGCCACGAACGCGATGGCTCCAGCGGCCGTGCGTCGAGTCGAACTGGAGTAGTGTGGCCAGTGCTTCAGCCTTGGTGATGTCGTTGATGTGCGCCACCTCGATGCTGTCGTCTTCGAAGGCAATCCGGAACACCTGTCGGCCGATGCGTCCGAATCCATTGATGCCAATCCTCATGTTTCGCTCCTTCCGGAATGCGGGTCCTGGTCAGTGCCCGGGTGCAAGATCGAAGCCAAAGGAGAACGTTCCTGGCGACGCAATTGCGGCACGGTAGAGTGCATGACTGCCCCGCTGTGGCGATCTGACACACCGCCAAAAGCCTTTGACTCCCGTCTGACTCACGATGCCGCCGTGCGGGAGGTCATGGCCTGGATCATGCATCGCCCGTAGGCGCTCATGTCAGGCTGGTATGCGCGCACGGCCGACGAGGCACTCGAGAAGCTCGATGTTCGGCCAGACGCGGGCCTCTCGATCGACGAGGCACGGAAGCGACTTCGCGAGCACGGACCGAACGAGCTCCATACCGCGGAAACGAGATCTTGGTGGCGCGTTCTCTTCGATCAGTTGAACAGCATCGTCGTGTACTTGCTGGGCGCGGCCGCCATCGTGGCGCTCGCTACGCAGCGTTGGCCCGAGGGGATTGCGCTCTTCGGCGTCATCGCCGTCAATACGACGATCGGGTTCGTCAGCGAGTGGAAGGGAGTCCAGTCGATGGCGGCCCTTCGAAAGATCGAGAAGCATCTGGTTCGTGTCCGCCGCGCTGGAGAGCAGCGCGAGCTCGAAGCACGCGACCTCGTACCGGGTGACATCGTCTTGATGGAGGCTGGAGAGCTGGTTCCCGCCGACCTCCGCTTGATCGAGGCAGAGCGGCTCCGCGTCAACGAGGCAGCCCTCACCGGTGAATCGGTGCCCGCAGACAAAGTGACGGAACCGGTCGGCGAAGAGACGGCTCTCGCTGATCGGCAGAACATGCTCTACAAGGGCACCAGCATCGCGCAAGGCAGAGCCGTGGGCCTCGCCGTTGCGACGGGCATCGACACGGAGCTGGGGCGCATCTCCGAGCTCGCGGAGACAGCGGAGGCGACGACCACGCCGCTCCAGAAGCGGCTGGATCGGCTTGGGAGGCGATTGGCGTGGCTGAGCATCGGAATCGCCGCGGTCGTGGCAATCGTGGGTTTCGTAATTCGCAAACAAGAAGCGACACTCGTCGTCGAGACTGCCTTGGCGCTCGGAATCGCGGCTGTGCCGGAAGGTGTGCCCATCATCGCTACCATCGCACTCGCTCGCGGCATGCACTTGATGGCTAAGCGCAATGCATTGGTGAAGCGATTGGCGGCAGTGGAAACACTCGGTGCGACGCGTGTGATCTTCACGGACAAGACCGGGACGCTCACCGAGAACCGGATGCGACTCCGAAAGATCGTCACGCCCAAAGAAGAGCAGTCCTTCGCCTTCTCGATGGATGACGACGAAGGCGGAGACGAGATGCCCTCCGAGCTCGGTGAGACGGTGCAACGCGCGGTGGAGGTGAGCGTGCTCTGTAATGCTGCATCACTCGAAGAGCCGCAGGCCGAGGACAACCCTCGTGGCGATCCCACCGAGGTTGCCCTGCTGGACGGAGGCCGGCGGATCGGCATCGAACGCGACGACCTGCTCGAACGCCGCCCCCAAAAACGAGTGGTGGAGTTCGAGCCGCGACTGAAGAAGATGGCCACGTTTCATGGGGATGATGGGTCGTTCTACGTGGCAGTGAAGGGCGCGCCTGCAGCCGTCTTGGATGTCTGCAGTCGCATCGCAGGCGCGGGGTTGCGGGGTGACCAAGAGCTGGACGACGCGACTCGAAACGAATGGGTGGAGCGCTCGAACGAGTTGGCGCGCGAGGGTCTGCGCCTTTTGGCAGTGGCCGACAAAGTCGTGGAGAGCGAAGACGCCGAACCGTATGCGGATCTGTGTTTCGTCGGATTCATGTGCCTCCACGATCCGCCCCGTGAAGGAATCAAAGAAGCCATCGATCAATGTCAATCTGCAGGTATCCGAGTCGAAATGGTGACGGGGGACCAGGTCGAGACCGCGGAGGCGATTGGAGGGCAGACTGGAATCATCGGAGAGCCCGAAGACCCCGAGACCGAGGTCATGCGCGGCCCCGATCTCCGAGCGCCAGAGGATCTCGATGATAGCGAACATGACCAGATCCACGACGCCAACATCTTCGCCCGAGTGAGCCCGGAGCAGAAGCTCAACTTGATACGTGTCTACCAAGAGCGCGGCGAGATCGTTGCGATGACGGGCGACGGTGTCAACGACGCGCCGGCCCTCAAGAAGGCGGACATCGGTGTTGCCATGGGCAAACGCGGCACCGACGCCGCGAAACAGGTGGCAGACATCGTTCTTCTGGACGATGCATTCGAAACGATCGTAGCAGCCGTCGAGCAGGGCCGAGTGACGTTCGCGAACATCCGGAAGGCCGTCATGTTCGTCCTATGCACCAACGTAGCCGAGGTGCTGGCCGTCACGACGGCTACCCTCGTCGGTTGGACGCTACCGCTTCGACCGATGCAGATTCTCTATCTGAACATGCTGACCGACGTCTTCCCGGCGCTCGCCCTGGGCGTGGGACCGGGCAGCGGCCAGGAAATGAGCGAATCGCCCCGCGACCCAGGGGAGCCCGTGCTCACCCGCCGCCACTGGATCGAAATCGCAGGCGCTGCCGTCGTCATAGGCTCCAGCGTGCTTGCGAGCCTGCTCTTAGCGGAGCGGGTGCTCGATCTCTCCAGCACGCAGGCCGTGACCGTTTCGTTTCTCACGCTTGGGTTCGGCAAGCTCTGGTTCACTTTCAATTTGCGGAGCCCGAAGTCGCGCCTGTTTCGGAACGAGATTACGCGAAATCCATGGGTATGGGCTGCGCTTGCTTCGTGCGTGGGGCTTCTCGCCGCCGCAGTGTACTTCCCGCCGTTGAGCAACTTACTTCACACCGAGCTACTCGGGTCGAAGGGCTGGGCTCTGGTCCTTGGAATGAGCCTCATTCCGTTCGTCGTCGGTCAGGTGGTGCGTCAGCTACAGAGGTGAGCACTCGTCGAGCCGAGAGCCGGGCTACGCGTCTTTCATCCAGGCCCTGGTGTGCGGCAAGAAATGTACGAGCCCCTCGAGCACGCCGGCGCTGTAGTTGCCGTTCATTCCGAGCAGACCCCCTCGCGCCAGATAGAGCCGTTCGCGGCACCCGTTGGCCTCGGCGCGTTCCACTGCTGCTTTGCGCACCTCGTCGATGGCGTTCTTCACGAGAACGGCCTGCAATCCGCTGGTGAGCGCGGGGAGGTCGTTGCCGCTGTCGCCTGCGAATACGGTTTGGGCCATCTCGAAGCCTTTGTTTTTCATCAGAAACTCGATGGCGTGCTTCTTGGTTGCCCGCTCGGGAAGCACGTCGAGTAGACCCACGTGCTTCATCTCGTCGATGCTCCATATCAGGCTGGCTCGGATGCCTTCGGCATCCAAGCGCGCGTTCATCTGATCGAGTAAGCTTTTGGGCGCGATGTCAGCGGGGGCGTAGTAGCTCAGCTTGAAGACGTTTTGCTTCTCCGGCTCTTGGAGTCGCAAGACCTCGATATCGGAGAACATCCTCTGCAAATCATCGTGATGGCGTCCCCGCCAGTCCGTTGCGATCTCCTCGGACCATCGATCCCACAGATGCCAGCGACCCTCGGTGACTTCGTAAATCGTCGTGCCCACGTCTCCGATGGCGTAGTCCGGGACCGGCAGCTCGTACTCTTCAATCGCTTGCATCAACAGGGCTAGATGCCGACCCGTTACGTAGGACAGTGTGAGCTCGGCTCGTTCGGCGACTACTCGAAAGAGCGGCCTCGCTCGAGGCGACTCGGGCTGTGGGCCGTTCGGGATGATGGTCCGATCGAGATCGGAGCAGAGCAGCACTTCATCCGTCATGATCATTGATCCGAAAAGGTCTTCGCCCTTCGAGGGCATGATGCCCGATGACGGCGCCGGCGGCGCTCCATCCCTGCTTACGCGTTCCGCCAGGTGTCAGCTTCCGACCGTGCACGAACTCCGGAAACCCCCAGGCTTCGCCGTCCATTTCGAGAGCATTGGCCTGGTGCACCGCGCGAAGGTAGTGGCGCGCTTCTTCGAGTCGACCCCGCATTGCGAGATCGGCGACGTAGAATCCCGTCACCATGGGCCACAGGCCTCCGTTGTGGAACTCGTAGGGTTTATTCTTGAAGGTGTAGGAAAACATGACCTGTAGATCCTCCCAGTCCTCGTCGACCGGCTTGATCACCGGGTGGAATGCTGGCAACAACGGCAGCTCGTCGTTGATGAGCTCATTGGTTACGTAGGTATCCACCTTCTTTCGTTGCTCGTCATCGGCTACATCGAGAAGCGAGACGAGCACGTTCGCGAAGCCATCGAATCGATAGCCATAGCCGCTCGGCGAGAAGGCGGGCATCCAATACCGGTCCTTACAGTGTGTAGCCGCCTCGAGACCCTTCCGAAAGAGCACCTCGTGATATGCGTCCTCGGACATGGTGTCGTCGTCGAACCAGTAGTTCCCACGAATCAGATGACAGAGCCTGCTGATTTTCTCCTGAAGAGCATGATCGCGAGATCCATGCACCTCCTGGTGAAGGCGGCCCATGGTGCGTTGCGCCTGCAGATACAACAACTGGTCGTAGAGCACGTAGCCGTGATGCAAGTACTCGTCAGCCCAGTCGCCGGTAACCGGAATGTAGATGAGACCGCGGTTGTTGAATTGCCACGCTCCGAGCAAGAAACGCACCTTCTCGATGTTGGGAAGGAGCTTCTCCAGAAACACCTCGTCACGAGTCGCGCTCCAGTATTCGCCGCAGGCGATGATGAACCAAAGATCGGCGTCGACGCGGCCGGTGGTGCCTCCATAACTGATGCGGTCGGCGACGGGATCGACGTTGCTCGGAATCTCGCCGTGCGGGCCCTGATACGCCGCTAGCGTCTCGAGCGTCGAGCGCGCGGCTTCGATGAGCGACTCGTCTTCCGTCAGCAACGCAGCCAGAGACATGATCGCGCCGTCGCGACCCCAGATCCGGTGGTAATTGTGGCTGTCGGTGGGCGATGCAACGAAGCCGTCGGCGGTGCTGCAGGCCCGAATGAGCGCGACCGCCTCTTCGTATCCCTCCTGCATGATTGCTTCGTCGTTCATCGCTCCTGCGCTCAGGCTTCAGCGAGCTGCTGAAGTACCTCTAGCACGCTGTCCGGATTCAGTGAGATCGAATCGATGCCGCGGTCGACCAAGAATCGAGCAAAGCTCGGGTAATCGCTCGGTGCTTGCCCGCAGATTCCAACCTTGCACCCGCCGGAGTGCGCTTTGTCGATGACTTCGGCAATTGCGCGCTTCACGGCTTCACTGCGCTCGTCGAATAGCTCTCTGAGCTCCTCGGAGTCTCGGTCGACGCCGAGAACCAACTGCGTGAGATCGTTGCTCCCGATGGAAAAACCATCGAACCGCTCGGCAAATTGTTCTGCGAGGAACACGTTCGATGGAACCTCGCACATCATGTAGACCTCGAGGCCGTCGACGCCGCGCTCTAGCCCATGAGACCGCATCGTATCGAGAACCTTGTCGGCCTCCTCGGGGCTGCGGACGAAGGGAATCATGACGATCACGTTGTCGAGACCGATCTCTTCACGCGCTCGCTTCACGGCGCGACATTCGAGCGCAAAACCGTCCCGATAGCGGTCGCTGTAGTATCGCGAGGCCCCCCGGAAGCCCAACATGGGGTTCTCTTCGTGCGGCTCGAACGGCTGTCCCCCGATGAGGGTAGCGTACTCGTTGGTCTTGAAGTCGCTCATTCGGACGATGACTTGGTGAGGGTACTGCGACGCTGCGATCGTGGCGATGCCTCGTGCCAGCTTTTCCACGAAGTACTCCGTCTTGTCTTCGTAACCCGCGGTGAGCGCTTCGATGCGTTCGCGTACGTCGTCGTCCTCGACATCGTCGAACCTCGAGAGTGCGAGCGGGTGGATCTTGATCGCATTGTTGATGATGAACTCCATTCGGGCGAGACCAACACCTTCAACAGGAAGACGCCACCAGCGCATCGCCGAATCCGGCGCTGCGAGATTGATCATCAGCTTGACGGGCGCTTCCGGCAGATCGGTCAGGTCGACGCTTCGTTCCTCGTACTCGAGCGCGCCTTCGTAGATGCGTCCCTCGTGACCCTCTGCGCACGAAACGGTGACCTCTCTACCGTCCTCGAGAGCCTCGGTGGCAGTGTCCGTGCCTACCACTGCGGGCACACCCAGCTCGCGGCTGACGATGGCCGCATGGCTCGTTCGACCACCGTGGTCGGTGACGATGGCCGCTGCTCGTTTCATGATCGGTCCCCAGTCGGGGTCCGTACGCTCCGTCACGAGGATGTCGCCGTCTTCGAACCGTTCCATTTCTTCGGGGCTTTGCAGCACTTTGACCGGTCCGCAGGCAATGGCTTGCCCGATGGCTATGCCAGTGACCAGCACATCGCTTCGCTCCTGCAGCCGATAGGTGCGCACGGCGGTGGCTTCCTTCTGCGATTGAACCGTCTCGGGCCGCGCTTGGACGCAGTAGAGCTCGCCCGATTCGCCATCTTTGGCCCACTCCATGTCCATCGGGGTCTCGTAGTGCTCCTCGATGGCCACGGCCCACCGCGCGAGGGTGAGGATCTCGTCATCCGAGAGGACGAAGCGCTTTCGCTCTGAAGCCGGCGTATCCACCGTCTTGGTGGTGTCCTTGCCTCCCGATGCATAGATGATCTTCTTTTCCTTCTCGCCCACCAACTTCGACAAAATCGGACAGAGGTTGGTTTCCGAGAGCCGCGGCTTGAATACGCGGTACTCATCGGGATTGACGCTTCCTTGGACGACGGTTTCTCCGAGCCCCCACGAAGCATTGATCACGACCACGTCCGGAAAGCCGGAGTCGGTATCGATCGAGAACATCACTCCGGCTCCAGCCTTGTCGGATCGAACCATGGTCTGCACGCCTACCGACAATGCGACCTTGAGATGGTCGAAGCCGCGTTCTTGCCGGTAGTTGATGGCGCGGTCCGTGAAAAGGGAGGCATAGCAATCTCGGCATGCGTCGAGAAGCTCATCGGCTCCCTTCACGTTCAGGTAGGTCTCTTGTTGGCCGGCAAAGCTCGCCTCGGGAAGGTCTTCCGCGGTCGCGCTGCTTCGGACCGCGACCGATATCTCCTCCACCTCGTTGCGGCTCGAAAGCTCCGCATAGGCTTCGCGGATCGATTGCTCGACGTCCTCGGGAAAGCTGCCCCGGCGAAATGCCCTTCGAATGGCCGCGCCCACGTCTTGGAGTGTTTGCTCCCCTTTGGCCAACGACTCGGTGAGGTCACGAAGCTCTTCTTCGAGCTCGTTGTGCTCGAGGAACGACCGATATGCGTCGGCCGTCGTGGCAAAGCCGCCGGGCACGCGCACGTCCCGTTCGCGCAGATGTCGAATCATCTCGCCCAAGGAAGCGTTCTTGCCGCCGACGATTGGCACATCGTCGTTGCTGAGGTCTTCGAGCCACCGTACGTGTGCTGAGTCGGGCATCTTCGTTTCTATCCTCGTTTCCGCAGCAAGACGGATTTGCAAGACGGATGCCAAACATGGTGAATCGAGGAGGTCACCGGGCCGTCGTGCGCTCCTCGTTCCTGGCGTCCTCGAGCTTGATCGGCGTGTTGGCTAGGGTCTCGCCGAGTCTCTCGCCACCCTTGATGCCGAAGTCGAGCGTACGGATCGGGAACGGAATCGTGATGTCGTTCTGGTCGAAAGCCTTCTTCAAACGCATCACGGCATCGCTCATGGCACCCAGGTAGTCGGTCTGCTTCCGAAACGTGATCCAGAACCAGACGACGAAGTTGATCGAGCTGTCACCGAAGTCCTGGAAGTAGAGCTCCACCTCTCTGTCCTCGTTTCGGTTCTCGACGCCCCGGATGGCTTCGATGGATACTCTGCGCACTTTCTCGAGGTCTTCTCCGTATGAAATTCCACACGACAGATCGACGCGGCGTTCTCCGCTAAACGAATGGTTCGTCAACCGATCCTGATAGACGTGCTTGTTGGGAATGGTGATCTGCTTGCCGTCGAGAGTACGGAGCTCCGTGGTACGTAGCGTAATCTTCTCTACCGTTCCGAAGACGTCGTTGGTCTCGATGAGGTCGCCGACCTTGAATGGGTGAGTCCTGTGAAGAGACAGCCCCACACCCGAAATGAAGTTGGCGGCCAGATCTTGAAAGGCAAAGCCAAGTGCCAGACCGACGATACCAGCACCGGCCAGGATCGAGGTGAGAGCCTTGTCGAGATTGAGAATTCCCAGGGCCACCATCAAACCGGTGAACAAGATGACGATCCTCAGGAGCGTGACGATGAGGCCCTGTATGCTGGGTCTCGTGCGAAGTCGGATCAGGGCGCGCTTGGCAGCAGCGGCGGCTGCTACCGACGTAACCCAGAACAAGACGAGCACCAAGATTGCGACTGCCAGGTTCGGGAGCATCCCGACGAAGGATTCGACCCAACCCCAGAGTTTCTCAATCAGCTTCTCATACGCGGATTGAAAGTCCATCATGCCTCCTGCATGATCGTCATACTGGAAGCCCGCGCTGGAGGCTCGTCTTCGGGAGGCTCCGCTGGCGGTGGCGTGTCACGGGGTGGCTTGGCCGGCGGCGGATCGGATCCCGGGCGCTCGACTGGTGGCGGCTCGGGCCCCGGGGGCTCGGCAGGGGGATGCTTCTTCTTACGCGGCCGTCCGCAGGCCAAGCGATGCGGCGTCTCTAGCTCCACTCATTCTCCATCGTCATGCGCTTTGCGAACTTGTTCGAGCGTGCGTCCCGACAGAACGCTCTTCGGCTCCGTGCTGACCGGGTTGCGGCGCGCATCCGCTTGATCGTCCTTCATCTTGACGAGCAACCAGTTCTTCTTTTTGCCCCGCATCTTGCCGTGGACGAGGGCGTAACCCCCGCGGAGCTTCTTACCTTCGAGCCAGATTTCCGCGGTCCCGTTCTTCAGCGCCTTCTCGATCGGGATTTCGTTTCCGTCATCGTCCTCGGTCATGTTCTTGTACGGGCCGGCGTCCCATACGATTACCGTCCCTGCGCCGTATTCGTCCTCCGGTATGATACCTTCGAAGTCGGCGTACTTCAGCGGGTGGTCTTCGGTGGCGACGGCGAGACGTTTCTCGCTCGGGTCCGTCGAGGGACCTTTCGGTACGGCCCAGGACTTGAGCACGCCGTCTACCTCGATGCGAAAGTCGTAGTGCATCGTGCTGGCGTCATGCTGCTGGATCACGAAAATCGGATTTCGATCCTTCTTGAGCTTCGGTGCGTCTTTGCTG
>DATIUW010000159.1:0-22452 GCA_035466435.1 Polyangiales bacterium
GGGACCTTGAAGAAATGTTTGTCCGCCGCGTTTTTCGTCACGTTGAAACGTCCCATGTCCGCCTCGGTGAGCGGCGTTCCCCGGTCGGCGAAGTAGTCTTTCACGAGCCCGAGCTTCTGGAACATCGTACCGCCAGCGAGGATGCCAGTGTGACAAGCGGTGCAACCGACCTCTTTGAAGGTCTGGTAGCCTCTCTTTTCCTGCTCGGTAATCGCTGACTCGTCGCCGCGCAGATACGCGTCGAATCGGGACGGCGTGATCAAAGCTTTTTCGTACTCCGCGATTGCGTCGGTGACGTTGTCTTGCGTCACACCATCTTCATAGAGCTTCGCGAACGCTGCGGCGTATTCGTCGTCCTTCTTGATCTTGACGACGACCTCGTCCCAGTTGGCGCCCATCTCGATTGCGTTGGCCACCGGGCCCTCGGCTTGCTCTTGCAAGTCCTTGGCGCGTCCGTCCCAGAACTGAACGAAGTTGTATGCGGAGTTCAGCACGGTCGGCGAGTTGATCGGCCCTTTCTGGCCGCGGATTCCAATCGAGGTCTTGCGTGGCTCCGCTCCGCCGTGATCCAGCATGTGGCACGTTGCGCAAGAGATGGTTCCGTCACCCGAGAGGATCGTGTCGTGGTAGAGGCTCCTGCCGAGCACGACCTTTTCCATGTCGACTTCGACCGATTCGGGCAACGGCTGGATCGGCTCGGAGGGCGCCGGAGCCGGCTTTTCCTGCTCGACGGCGGCAGCTTGCTCTTCGGCAGCCGGAGCAGGAGTTTCTTTCTTCTTGCAGCCCGCGACCACCGTGATGGCGAGCACTAAAGCGACCCACTTCGTCTGGAACATGCCGGCGAACCTAGCAGGTATGGCCGCGCGAGGCACGCAAGCCCGCGCTAGGTCCGGGGGCTATTCCTCGCAAAGCAGCGACCGGTAGCAGCCCTTGTAGTAGAGCAGCGGCTCCCGTTCGCTCGTGTGTACCGCCTCCACCCGACCCACGTAGATCGTGTGACTGCCCTCTCGATGAGCCTTGGTCACGGTGCATTCGAGCGCCACCAGCGCCTCGTCGAGTATCGGCACGCCTGTCACGCCCTCCGTCCAGGTCACGCGCTCGAGGCGCGTGTCCTCGTTGTTCGACGATGAAAAGAGGTTGGAAATCTCGCGTTGGTGCGCCGCGAGGATGTTCACCGCGAACACACCGCCGCGCTCGATGATCTCGTGGGTGGTCGACGAGCGGTTTGCGCAGACGAGAACCAGCGGGGGGTCGGCCGAGACACTCGAGAAGGCCGAAACGGTCATGCCATGCACGGTATCGCCAGATCGCGAGGTGACGACGGTCACACCGCTAGCCCACCCTCGGAGCGCTTGCTTGAATGCTTCTTGGTCGACCGGCATGGGGCCTGCCCGGGGTCTAGGCAAAAATAGAACATGTTTCAAGCCGACGCCCGGGCTGTCATCGACCTCGATTTGGGCTAGTTTGCGCCCCCATGCCTCACCAGGCGTTTCTAAAAGGTATCCGGGCATACTGGAATGCGCTCGGGCAACCGGGCGAGCCTCCCGAGCTCGGGGAGTCGCGCATCGATGCGTTCGTCGACCTGTTGCAGCTCACCGCGGGTTCCGAGCAAGCATTCCGTCTCTTGCAGCTTCCGGCGTCTCCTTACGCTGGGATTGCTGTCGGCGACGAGAGTCGGCCTTGGCAACTTCACTGGGCGCTCCAGATCGCGGAGGTCGAGCCCTTCGTCCAACCCGGGCTCGAAGGCGTGATCTTCGTAGCCGACACGATCGCCGACCCCGAAGGCCGGCACCGGGTCTACACCATCAAGGACGGGATGCGCGGCGACTTGGAGTTCGAAGACCTCGCGAGCGTTCTGCGCTGGATGGGCGCTCGCGTCCGATACGCCAAAGGCGACATGGGGGAGGACGAGCTCCAAGACGTGCAGGGCAGCGCCTCCGCAGTTCTGGACGACGATTGGGAAGAGGGCGCGACCTCCGCGCTCTTCGTCGTCGAGGAGCTCCTCGATACACCACTTTTCGAAGCATGGGATGCGATCTCGCGCGGACAATGGCCGCTGGTCGAGTCCGATGGAGGCGATCCCCCGGTCGATCGCGAAGATGGTTGGCAGCGGCGCTTATCGCTGTGGCTCACCCGTCGCTTCCTGGCGACCCGGAGCCTCGAGCTGCCTCCGGACATTGCCGTCTCCGACATGGACGCCGTGCATCGTGCCCTGGTCGATCATCTGATCGATTTCGAGCAGGCAATCCATGGGGGCGACGTTCCGAAGATCATCGAGGAAACCGCTAACGGGGACGACCCCAAGCTGTCCAAGCTCGCGCAGCGTTGGATCGAGCGGCATGACGGTTGGCGCACTGCTGCAAGCGTCCCGACCCCCGACGAGGAGCAGATCTTCGAGGAGGAGCCGCCTCCTTTTCAACACACCCCGTTTACCCGCAAGCTCATGCAGGCGCTGTCCGCGTCACTCGATCGAATGGTCGAGCAGGGAGAGCTCGAGCTCGACCCGGACCGCAAGGAAGCGTTGCTGATCGAGTTGGTCACGGCAGGATCGGATGCACGCTCGGTCAAACACATGCTCAAGAAGCTGACGGCCACGCTCGTCGAGTCGGAGCACGTCGAAGAGATCTATCCGAGTGACGACAAGATCCAGGAGCGGCTCAAAGAAGACCTCGGAGGATGATCGAGCCGGTTGGCACGCAGCTCTGGGCCGACATGCGGTGGCGCGACGGTTGGCGCGTGCAGCGCCGATGGAATCGCGAGGCGGGCAGGTTGCTCGATCCCCGCGGACGCACGATTCATCGTGGCTCTGTGGCCGAGTGCCAGCGGGCGCTCGAGCGACTGGCGCCGGCGCCGGTTGCCGCGGATCACTTGGTGGTGCTGCTGCATGGGCTCGGGCGAACGCGGCGTTCGTTGGCCCGTCTCGACCGTGCGCTGACGCGGTCCGGCTTTGCGACTGCAAGGCTCGATTATCCGAGCACGCGGGCCACGATTGAAGAGCACGCAGCCCAGGTTGCCGATCTGCTGGACCACGTCCCGACCCCTGCTGCGCTGTCGTTCGTCGGACACAGCTTGGGCGCGCTCGTATCTCGGCAGCTCTTCGCCCACCAGGGCCCATGGCGTTCATGCGTTGCTCGCGTCGCCATGTTGGCGCCCCCCAACCAGGGCGCTTCGATCGCGTCTTTGCTCGATGGTGGAGGGATCCTGCGTACGGTTCTCGGGCCCTCCTTTGCACAGATTGCGAGCGGCCGTGGGACTGATCTTCCGGTTCCCGACGTTCCCGTCGCCGTATTCGCGGGCGACGCTTTCGGGACTTCGGGTGACGGGTTGGTCGAGGTCGAGGAAACGCGGCTCCCGAGCGCAGTCGAGCACCACACGATTCCAGCGATTCACACGTTCATCATGAACCGGCCGGAGGTGATTCGAGGCGTCGTTTCGTTTCTACGGGGCGCCCCAGATCGACGGTGATGGTACCAAGACGCCTTCCTCGGCGTCGTGAAGCGCTCCTTCGCGATCAGATTCGAGCAGCAGAGGGCCGTCCAGATCCACGTAATCGGCTTCCGCCGTGAGCAACAATGCCGGCTCCACGGCGAGCGACGTGCTCACCATGCAGCCGATCATGAGCCCGAGCCCGCGCCCCTTTGCTTCCTCGACGCAACGGAGCGCCTCGCTGAGCCCTCCCGCCTTGTCGAGCTTGACGTTGATCATGTCGTAGCGATCCGCGACCCCGGCGAAGCACCCGGCATCGTGAAAGGACTCGTCAGCGCAGATCGGAATGGGGCTTTGCAGTCCGATTAGGGCGCCGTCGTGGCTTGCAGGCAGAGGCTGCTCGAGCACGACGACGCCATGCCTGGTCAGCTCCGGAAGCCATTTCGCGAGCTGCGCATCGGACCAAGACTCGTTCGGGTCGACTACCAGCGAGGCGCCGGGCGCCGCCTCGTGAACCGCAGCGATCCGCTCGAGATCCGGGCCTCCGTCGACTTTGACCTTGATCGTCGACGCGCTTGCGAGCTGCTCTGCCGCCTTCTTCATGTCCTCCGGCGCGCCGACGCTCACCGTTCGCATGGTGCGGGTCGCCTTCGGCGGCGCGGCGAGACCCAGCAGCTTCCAGACCGGCGTCAGGGTTCTCTTCGACTCCAAATCCCAACGCGCACAATCGAGGGCGTTACGCGCAGCCCCTGGCGACATGCGCTGGAGCTGTCCGCGCGCGCCCCCGCCCTCGAGCGCAGGCCAGGCCGCCTCGATGGACTCGCACACCGAATCGACCGACTCGCCGTATCGAGCATAAGGAACGCACTCTCCGCGGCCGACCAATCCGGAATCGTGAAGCTCGACCACCACGACCTCGGCAGCACGACGGGCGCCTCGGGCGATCCGAAATCCACCGCGAATGGGCCAAGACTCGGCCCGCACCACAGCCCTCATGGCCATGCGCTACGCTTTGCCGGTCGCTTCCTTGATCGCCTTCGGGCTCAGTGTCTTGCAGATGAACGTGTGGACGTCCCAAAGGTCACGGGGACGCTGCCCCGCTTCTTGCAGAAGCTCCATCGCCCTACGGGCGGCCTGCAGAAACTGCTCGTACGTCGCGCTGTTTGGCGTGGTGTCGTACTTGGGATCGATGTCGAGAATCAGCGCCTGCTTCTTGAAGAACGTCGGCTTCACGAACACGTGGTCCGCCGGGTAGACGAGCGCGGGGAGCAAGGTCGCCAGCGGCCATGTCGCGCCGCCCTCGATTACCGTGGCTGCTGCGAACGAATCGAACCGGATTCCGAACGGACGCTCGCCGTACAGCAGATCCACGAGCGCGGTGGCGAAGGTTTCTCGCGCCTCTTTGGGCATGTTCTTGAATCGAGTGGCCTCGGCCTTTTGCGTCGTGCCCTTGGTGCTCGTGAGAAACTCGTACACTAGTTGATGGATTTCATCGTAGCTTCCTGCGGCCATGAGCTCTTCGAGATGCTTTTGGTTGAGCTTCTCCTCCGCACGCTCAATCGCGGCGTTTTTTAGCTTCTCCGCACCCTTGGCGCCTCGCTCTCCGCGTTCCGACTTGATGTAGCCCTCGTCCTCGAAGCCGACGGGATGGAGCTGCATGAAATACGCAACCTGCTGAGCGAAGGTGATGTCCGGCTTCTTCAAGGGCGCCTTGGACTTGCGCGCAGACCCTGCCGTTGGAGTCTGATTGCGTCGGGCGAGGCGATCGATCCGCACCGCTTCGCTCGGGTGGACATCGACGATTTCCATCTTGTGCCAATAGTCCGGCCGGAAGCTGCGCTCCGTTCCGTCTTCGAAAAGGAAGGTGCGCTTGTCCGGGATTTCCTGGAGAAGCACGGAGCGGCCCCAGTCTTTGCGGGTGGCATGCTCGAAAATTCGCGGTGGAACGGAAGTGTTGGTCTCTGACATCGCTAGGTATTCCTCGAAACGCTGGGGACGCCGGCCCTGGGCGCGCAAAAAGGAGCCCGTCGTGTATCACGGACACGGCACACTTGCATCCGGTTGCGATCCCTTGCGTGTAGCCCTACCACCTTGCTCCGGCAAGCCCCCGTGGTCATTGGGGTTTACATCGATGTCCCACGGCGGGGATGCCGGACTCGGAGAGCTTCATGAGGCGCGAGGAAACCGAGAATTGGGTGCTGGCGACCCACAACGAGGGCAAAGTCCGGGAGCTCACCGAGCTTCTTGCCCGCTTTCCCGTGCGTCTTCGACCGGCAGGCGGGCTGGCCCTCGAGGCCCCCGAAGAGACCGGCACGACCTTCGAAGCCAACGCCGAGCTCAAGGCCCTCACCGCGGCCCAGGCGACCGGCTGTACCGCGATTGCGGATGACTCGGGGGTGGAGGTGGACGCGCTCGATGGAGCGCCGGGCATCCATACACGCGACTGGGCGGGACCCGGCGGCGACTTCGCGGTGGCGCGGCAGCGTGTGCAGGAGCGCCTGGTTGCGCTAGGGCCCGGTGTCTCCCGCCGCGCCACCTACGTGTGCGTGCTGTGCGTGGCCCGGCCTGACGGACGAGCTCGGACCTTTCGCGGACAGACGCGGGGTACGCTGGTTTGGCCCGTTCGCGGCACCCTCGGGCATGGGTTCGAGCCTATGTTCTTACCCGACGGCTACGCGATCACGTACGGTGAAATGAGCCCTGAGCACAGGCTCCGCGTCAACGCGCGCGCTGCCGCGATGCGAAAGCTCGAGACCGCGCTCTTCAGCGAGGCCTAGGGCTTGCAACGACGGTCGGAGTACGGGCACACGAAGCGCACGTGCAGGTGGTCTTCGTGGTTCGGATAGTGACGGATGATCCCCTCGGGCTCATACCGCCCGCGTGGGTACTGGATCCACTGGTCGAGGCGAGCCTTCGGGACGCCCTTGCGCTTCGCGTACTTGTAGAGCTTTGCCTGCAAGCGATAGTCGATGAAGATGACCTCCGCCTGGCCGTTTCGAAGCCAATGCTCGAGGAGCGTCCACTGCCGCGCCACGTCCAAGTCCGACGATTTGAATTTTGCGAACCGGCACCCGCTCGAGCTGCACTGTTCTTGGTAGTAGCTGATGTCGGCGTCGCGGCCGTTCTGGTGGCTCTTGTGGTCTCGAAGCCTGCCGCCATCCCGGTCGCTGATGTCGTGAACTCGGACGGGCTTGGTCTGCTTGAACTTGGCATCGACGGCATCGAAAGCCTCGATGATCCAGCGTGTGGTTTCCTCGGTTCCATAGGCGCGCGAGGTGGAACGAAGACGGTACCCGGGGTGAGGCGGAAGCTGGACACCGTTCTCCAAAACGCCCCGATTGGTCGGACCGATCGCTTCCGATGGGCTGACCGGCTCTCTCGTATGGATCCGGATCGCAGTGCCCGGCTTCGGGTTCGGGTTTCGCAGGTTGGCGTTCCATCGAGCCAGGTCTTTCGGGCTCACGCCGTATCGTTCGGCCACGGCGAGCAAGGTGTCGCCTCGTTCGAGCCGAAAGACGACTTCCGGTCGTGGGTCACCGATGTCGATGGTCTGCCCCGGGTAGATGCGATCCGCTTTGAGGCCGGGGTTGGCAGCCAGTAGATCCCCGACCGTCGTATTGTGGCGGAGCGCGATGTCGGTGAGCGTGTCGCCATTCTGAACTCGGTACGTTCGGGCGCGTCGGGTCTTCGATCCCTTCTCTTCGGAAAGCCCCGTGGCGACGGCGCTCCGAGGATCCCGTGCCGCGATGGGCGTCTCGCGCCGCGCCTCGGGCTTGCCGCCGTACTCGGACTCGGCGCCGTAGTCGAAGGGCGGGGTCCAATCGATCCCATCGTCGTTCGTCTTCGCACGCGGCGATGCCTTGGCGCCGGGCGGTGCGACCACCAAGCGTTGGCCGATGCGAATGAGATCGCCTTCGAGACGATTCCACTTCTTGATGTCAGCAACCGAGACGCCTGCGCGCTGCGCGATCAAGCTGAGCGCGTCGCCTTCTTGGACCACGACCATCGGCGCTTCGGCCCTCACTCGGGTCGGCGCCAGCGCTGCGAGGCACAACAGTGCGATCCCGAGCGTGCGGGGCATGCTCAGCCGGTGTAGCGGACTTCGCCTTGGCGGCCAAAAAACCGATGCCATCTCCGCGATCTGGCATTGACGCGCATGCCTGGTATTTTGTTGGGATGCGCGGGGCCGTTCGACTGGTGGCTGGGGGATCGATCGCAGCACTATGGCTGTTGACGTCCTGTCAGCGAGCCTCTTCACCGGCGACACGGTACGTCGATTCGGTCCCGCCCCGCTACCAGATCTCCTGTTCAGCAGAAGATGGATGCAACGAATCGGTTGCCCTACTGGTCGGACTATCAGGCTCGAGCGAGCCGGTGCGGTGTACCGCAGCCCTGGTCGGACCGCGCACCGCCGTCACCGCCGGCCATTGCGTGGCGCTCGAGCTTTCGATCGGCACGGCATGTGAGGACGTATGGCTCGGCTTCGCCGAAACCGACACACATCCCGCGCAGTGGGTCGGCTGTCGTCGCGTCACGGCCGTTTCGGCGCCCGATCGAACCCTGCTCTCGCCCGACTACGCGGTGTTGGAGCTGCAAGAGGAGGTGGTACGTCCAGCCATCCCACTCGGCCCCGGCGAATTGGCGGCGGGAGACGTCGTCCGGATGGTCGCCGTCACCGCGGATCGTTTCTACGACGACTTTCACCAGGTACGAACGCGCCGGTGCGTCGTGGACGGGAACGGCCGGCTTCTACGGAGCCCTTCTGCCGCGGCGTCCATCCGCATCTTGTCATCCTGCCCGATTCACGAAGGCAGCTCTGGCGCACCGGTGCTCGATGGCGATGGAAGAATGCGGGGCCTCATCCACGCCGGCGGTCCGAGGTACTTCGCGCTCGGCGTGATGACCTTAGTGCCGCAACCAATCGAGCACGGCGACCGTGAGCACCGTGGCAACTCCGATCGCCATGACCAGGAGGCTAGCTGGTAGCGGAGGAGCGGGCGGAGTGCGGGTTCGCGCCGTGCGCGGGATCGACATGCCGCCTCTCCGACTCAGGTCTCGCCCAGGCTCAGCACCGGGAAGATCCAGCGTTTCCTTCGTCCGCGCGATCTCCATCAGCCTTTGTTTGCGCACCTCGCCGTCGGGAAACAGCTCCGACATCCAGTCGGCGATTTCGGCGGGCCCGATCAGCGCCTGCTCCTTCGCAAGGACACGACGAAGCGCCTGACCCATTTCGCGCGCCGTCTGCCACCGTTCGTCTGGGTTTCGGCGCAGCGCCTTGAGCACGATCTCGTCGAGCTCCGCCGACACCCCGTCACGATACGCGGAGGGAGGCCGAATTTCGCCCGAGAGAACTGCATACATCGTGTTCACATCGGTGTCTCTGAGGAAGAGCCTTCGAAGCGTGAGTAGCTCCCAGAGCACGGTTCCGAGCGCCCAGACGTCCACGCGCCGGTCCACCCCGCCCGCGGTCATCTGCTCTGGCGCCATGTAGGGGAACGTTCCCTTCACCTGACCTGCTTCGGTTTGATGGATACGCTGCCGAGCGTGCGCGATGCCGAAATCGACGACTTGGGTCGTGCCGTCATAGGTCACGAAGAGGTTCTCGGCCGACACGTCCCGATGCACCACGTTCAGCGATTCTCCTTGGGCGTCTTTGAGCTCGTGCGCCGCGTGAAGACCTTCGCATGCCTGGGCGATGATGCGCGCCATGCGCGCCGGTAGCAGGGGCGAGCTCCGCTGCTCGGCGTTTGCAACGATTCGACGGTGCACGCGAGACAAGGGCTCGCCTACCAGGTACTCCATCGCGATGAAGTACTCGCCGTCGGACTCGCCGAAGTCGAATACGCTGCACACGTTGGGATGGGTGATCCGCGACGCGATACGCGCCTCGTCGAGGAACATTTCGACGTAGTCCTTCTCGACTGCGAGATGGGGGTGAATGCGTTTGAGCGCGACGACTTTCTGGTAGCCGGGCGGCCCATCGGCACGCGCCAGGTAGACGCTGGCCATCCCCCCAGACGCGAGCTCGAAGCAAAGCTCGTAGCGCCCGATGCGCTCGGGCGCGGCCGCCCGCGGTATGGCCGAGTGGACGTGCAGGCTGCCTGAAAGATTGGGACGCACCGATTCCATGTTGCTGACGCCCGGACGCTTCATGCACTGACCCCCGATCCCGGATGAGTCAGATGCCCGCCAGGACGCTTACATCAAAGTATTACATCCCTAGCCGAAACGGAGAAGGGACTTTGAAACCCCCGCTCGAGGGCATTTGACTCAGGGGCCACTAAGGCCTATCTATTAGGCTTCCGAGGGCACTAGCCTAATGAATTTAGGAGAAACATACGTTCTAGATGGAATTGATCGGCAATTGCTCGATGCACTGCAGTCCGATTCCAAGCGCTCGCTGAAGGAAATCGGCTCCGCGGTCGGCCTCAGCGCCCCGTCCGTCATGGAACGGGTCCGAAAGCTGGAGAACGCCGGGGTCATCCGGGGTTACCACGCCCTGCTCGATGCCCGCAAGGTCGGTTTGGACACGTCGGCTTTCATTGGGGTTTCTGTCAGCAACCCGCAGCAGATTTCCGAGTTCGAGATCTGGGTGGAGTCGATCCCGCAGGTGCTCGAGTGTCACCATGTGACCGGTGGCCATACACTCCTTCTCAAGGTAAAGACGCAGAACACCGCGGACCTGGAGAAGCTCATCAGTCGCATCCGGTCCATGGAAGGGGTCGCTGGCACCGAAACCATGGTGGTGCTTTCGACCCACACCGAGAGGGTGGAGGTCGCTCTGCCCCAGGGCGAGCCCGCGTCCGAGACGCGGCGCCGCAAACGTCCCCGCCGCAAATCCGACCCCGCCGCGCACAGAGCTTCTTGACCTTTTCGACGTGGGGGTTGTCCCCCGTCGGAAAGGGTTGATCGCAACCCCCTCAGAGACGATTGGAAATGAAGTACGGACTCCCTGAAAAACACGGTCTCTACGACCCGGCGAACGAGAAGGACGCCTGCGGTGTCGGGTTCGTCGCCCAGATCAAGGGCGTGGCCTCCCATCAGATCGTCAAAGACGCCAACCGCATCCTGTGCAACATGGACCACCGGGGCGCGCGCGGGTCGGAAACGAACACCGGCGACGGTGCGGGCATGCTCACGGCGCTGCCCGACAAGCTTCTGCGCCGCGTTGCGAGGCAAGAGCTCGTCATCGAGCTACCCGAGCGAGGGCAATATGGCGTCGGCAACATCTTCTTGCCGACGGACGAAGAAGAGCGTGCGTACTGCAAGGCGGCCTTCGAGCGCGCCATCGAGACTCAGGGACAGCGATTCCTCGGCTGGCGTGTGGTGCCGACCGATCCAGATGGCGCGAACCTCGGGCCCACCGCGCTCGAAAGCATGCCTCAAATCGAGCAGCTATTCGTAGGGGCGGCCGAGGGTCTCGACCAAGAGTCGTTCGAGCGCCAGCTCTACGTCATCCGCAAGAGCGCGGCGAGCCCCCTTCGCACCGACCGGAGCCTCCAGCAGCGATCGATGCTCTATGCGTGCTCGTTGTCGAGCAAGACCATCATCTACAAGGGCATGCTCGCTTGTGAGCAGGTGTTGCCGTTCTATGCGGATCTCACGGACCCGGATTACGAAACGCACCTGGCGATGGTCCATTCGCGCTTCGCGACCAATACGTTTCCGACTTGGGAACGTGCGCAACCGCTACGGTGTCTGAGCCACAACGGCGAGATCAACACCCTTCGTGGCAACAAGAATGCAATGCATTCGCGGCAGGGCGTCGTCGAGAGCGAGCTTTTCGGAGACGACCTGCGCAAGCTTTTTCCAGTTGCCGAGGAGGGCCTGTCGGATTCGGGCACGCTCGACAACGTCCTCGAGTTTCTCTACATGAACGGCCGCTCGATGCCCGAGGCCGCGATGATGATGATCCCCGAGGCCTGGCAGAAGCACGAGCACATGCCGCAGGTGAAGCGGGACTTCTACGAATATCACTCCTGCTTGATGGAGCCCTGGGACGGCCCAGCGTCGATCGCCTTCACCGATGGGACGGTCATCGGTGCCGTATTGGACCGCAACGGACTGCGTCCGAGCCGCTACTACCTCACGCACGACGACAGAGTGATCATGGCGTCCGAGGTCGGCGTGCTTCCCGTTCCGCCGGAGATGGTCAAGCACAAGGGACGCCTCAAGCCCGGTCGAATGTTCCTCATCGACTTCGAACAGGGCCGGATGATTCCAGACGCGGAGTTGAAGAACGACATCGCGTCACGCCGGCCGTACGGCAAGTGGATCGAGGAGCAGCGCCTCAGGCTCACCAAGCTTCCCGTCAACGGGGACGCGCACGGCTTCGTTCCGGACACGCTGCTTTCGCGCATGCAGGCCTTTGGTTACACGACCGAGACCATGCAGTTCATGTTGCGGCCGATGATCCAAGAGAAGCGGGACCCGGTCGGCTCGATGGGCAATGACGCAGCGCTCGCCGTGCTGAGCGATCAGCCGAGGCTCACGTACGACTACTTCAAGCAGCTTTTCGCGCAGGTCACCAATCCGCCCATCGACTCGATCCGCGAAGAAGTGATCATGGCGATCGAGTGCTACATCGGCCCCGAGCAGAATCTGCTCACGACCACGCCGGAGCACGCACACCGCCTCCGCGTCCCGCATCCGATCCTCACCAACGAAGAGGTGACTGCGCTAAAAACCATCCAGGAACGAGGATGGCGGAGCAAGATCATCGACATCACTTGGCCGAGAAGCGAAGGCGCAGCAGGTCTCGAGCCCGCGCTTCGGCGCATCAGGCAAGAGGCGGAGCAGGCCGTCGACGAAGGATACAGCCTCATCGTGTTGACGGACCGGTCGGTCGGCGCCGACCGCATTCCAGTGAGCGCGCTGCTCGCCACTGGCGCGGTTCATCACCACCTGGTCGGTGCCGAGAAACGCACGCGTGTGGGTGTCGTCGTCGAGACGGGCGAGGCCCGCGAGGTGCACCATCATTGTTGCCTACTCGGGTACGGAGCAGACGCGATCAATCCATATTTGGCTTTCGAGGCGCTATGGCAGGAGCGCCGCCTCGGTACGCTCGACGCGGAAAGGTTCCCGGACGACGACAGCATCGTTTCCGGCTATCGGAAGGCGGTCGCCAAGGGGATGCTGAAGGTGTTCGCCAAGATGGGCATCTCGACGCTCCAGTCGTACAAAGGTGCCCAAATCTTCGAAGCGGTGGGCCTCAACAGCTCCGTGGTCGACTTCTGTTTTGCCGGTACGGCCAGCCGCATTCAAGGCGTGGGCTTCAACGTGCTGGCCGAGGAGCTCGTCGAGCGTCACGCGTTCGGGTACCCGCGCGAGGAAGAGGAGTTTCGGCTTCCCGTTCTCGCCAACGACGGACAGTTTCACTGGCGGGCCAGCGGTGAGCGGCACATGTGGAACCCCCAGACGATTGCCAGCCTACAGGTTGCGGCTCGGGCGAACAGCCGTGACGCCTACAAGCAGTTCGCCGAGCAAGCCAATGACAGCGCCCGTGACCGGTGCACGCTGCGCGGGCTCATGCGTTTCAAGAAGGGCAAGGCCATTCCGCTGAGCGAGGTCGAGCCCGCAAGCGAGATCGTGAAGCGCTTTGCGACCGGGGCCATGAGCTTCGGGTCGATCTCTGCAGAAGCGCATTCGACCCTCGCCATCGCGATGAACCAGCTCGGGGGCAAGTCCAACACCGGTGAGGGTGGCGAGGATCCAGACCGCTACAAGCTCCTTCCGGATGGCTCGATGAACCCCATGCGCTCGGCGATCAAGCAGGTCGCGTCCGGCCGCTTTGGCGTGACCATCAACTACCTCACGAACAGCGACGAAATTCAGATCAAGATGGCGCAAGGCGCCAAGCCGGGCGAGGGCGGAGAGCTGCCCGGCCGCAAGGTGGACGACAAGATCGCATCGGTGCGTCACTCGACGCCGGGTGTGGGTCTGATCAGCCCGCCTCCGCACCACGACATCTATTCGATCGAAGATTTGGCGCAGCTGATCTACGATCTCAAGAACAGCAATCCTTCGGCGCGCATCAGCGTCAAGCTCGTCAGCGAGGTCGGGGTCGGCACGATCGCGGCAGGGGTCGCGAAGGCGCACGCCGATCACATCCTCATCAGTGGTCACGACGGCGGCACGGGCGCCTCGCCGTTGACGTCGATCAAGCACGCCGGTCTCCCTTGGGAGCTGGGCATCTCCGAGACACACCAGACCCTGGTCATGAACGACCTCAGAAGCCGCGTCGTTTTGCAGACGGACGGGCAGATGAAGACCGGCCGTGACGTCGTCATCGCGGCGCTGTTGGGCGCCGAGGAGATCGGCTTGAGCACGGCGCCTCTCATCGCGATGGGCTGCATCATGATGCGGAAGTGCCATCTGAACACTTGCCCGGTTGGCATTGCCACGCAGGACCCGGAGCTCCGCAAGAAGTTCACCGGGAAGCCCGAGCACGTGATCAACTACCTCTTCCTCGTCGCGGAGGAAGCTCGCGAGATCATGGCTTCTCTCGGGTTCCGTACCTTCAACGACATGATCGGCAGGGTCGACATGCTCGATACCGCCGATGCCATCGTGCATTGGAAGGCGCAGGGCATCGATCTCAAGCCCATCCTCACGCCTGCCAAGAAGAAGAACGCCGTCACCGAAGTCTACTGCACCAAGAAGCAAGACCACGGTCTCGACAAGGCGCTCGACAACCGGCTGATCGAGCTCGCACAGCCGGCCATCACCGAGGGTAAGCCGGTCAGCGCCCAACTCAGAATCAAGAACACGAACCGGACCGTCGGCACGATGCTCAGTCACGAGATCGCGAAGGTGTGGGGCGAGGAGCTGCTTCCCGACGGCACGGTGCACTTCAAGTTCGACGGCTCTGCAGGTCAGAGCTTCGGCGCCTGGCTTGCCAAGGGAGTGACGCTCGAGCTCGAGGGTGACGCCAACGACTACGTCGGCAAGGGACTTTCGGGCGGCAGGCTCATCGTGTACCCGCCACGCAAGTCGACTTTCGAGCCCGCCAAGAACATGATCGTGGGCAACGTCGTCTTGTATGGCGCGATCAAAGGGAAGGCTTTCTTCCGAGGGCGCGCCGCGGAACGCTTCTGTGTTCGAAACTCCGGCGCATGGGCCGTCATCGAGGGTGTCGGCGATCACGGATGCGAATACATGACCGGCGGCCGGGCCGTCATCCTGGGTAACACCGGGCGTAATTTCGGCGCTGGCATGAGCGGCGGCGTGGCCTACGTCCTCGACACGCGAGGCGACTTCGAGACCAAGTGCAACATGGAGATGGTCGAGCTCGAAAAGCTCGAGTATCCCGAGGAGATCGCCGTCCTCAAGGGGCTCATCGAAGAGCACCTCCAGTACACGGGGTCCGCGGTGGCGCAGCGCGTTCTGGCCGACTGGGACGAGGCATTGCGCACCTTCGTCAAGGTGATGCCGGTGGACTACAAGCGCGTCCTTCGCCAGAAGGGCGACCTTTCGGTGGGCGTACCAGGGCCTGACCTCACCCAGGTCGAGGGCCGTCCGGCGGCGGAGTAAGACGATGGGTAAGCCTACAGGTTTCAAAGAGTTTCCCCGCGAGACGGTTCCGTACAGCGATCCGCTCGAACGAGTATCCGGTTGGGACGAGTTCTCGGTCGACGTGCCCGAGGAGCATCTGAAAAAGCAAGGCGCGCGTTGCATGGACTGCGGCGTTCCCTTCTGTCAGTCGGCTACCGGTTGCCCGATCGACAACCTCATTCCCGAATGGAACGACCTGGTCTATCGAGGACGCTGGAGGGAAGCGCTCGATCGACTCCACAAGACGAACAACTTTCCCGAGTTCACCGGCCGTGTGTGCCCGGCGCCGTGCGAAGGCGCCTGTGTGCTCGGCATCAACGAGCCGGCGGTTGCGATCAAGAACATCGAGTGCGCCATCGTCGACAAGGGATTTGCGGAGGGCTGGATCCAGCCGAAGCCGCCCGAGGAACGGACGGGCAAGAAAGTGGCCATCATCGGCAGCGGGCCTGCCGGTCTCACCGCCGCGCAGCAGCTCAACTGGGCCGGTCATCACGTGACCGTCTACGAACGCGATGATCGCATCGGGGGCCTGCTGACGTACGGCATCCCGAACATGAAGCTCGACAAGGGCATCGTAGAGCGACGGCTCGACATAATGCGGGCCGAGGGCATTCAGTTCGTGACCAAAGCGCACGTCTGAGTGAACACCGATGCCCATAAAATCCGCCATGACCACGATGCGGTCATCATCGCGACCGGCGCGACTCGGCCTCGAGATTTGCCGATTCCGGGCCGCGACCTCAACGGGATTCACTTCGCGATGGACTTCCTGCTGAAGAACACCAAGAGCCTTCTCGACAGCAAGCTCGAAGACGGCGCGTACATCAGCGCCAAGGGCAAACGCGTGATCGTCATCGGCGGCGGCGACACCGGCACCGATTGCATCGGCACGTCGATTCGCCACGGGTGTGCTTCGTTGGTCAACTTCGAGCTCTTGCCGAAGCCGCCGGCGAATCGTGCCCCCGACAACCCTTGGCCCGAGTGGCCGGTGATTTTCCGGGTCGACTACGGACACCAAGAGGCTGCCGCCAAGTTCGGAAGTGATCCGCGAGAGTATCGCGTGTTGAGCAAACGCTTCCTCGACGACGGACAAGGCAACGTGGCTGGCGTCGAGGTCGTGCGCGTCGAGTGGACCAAGGACGATGCCGGCAAGTGGAAGATGACCGAGGTGCCTCGCTCCGAGCAGATCTTCGAAGCCGACCTGGTCTTTCTGGCGATGGGCTTTCTCGGTCCCGAGGACACCCTTGCCGAGCAGTTCGGCCTCGAGCGCGACGCCCGCAGCAACTTCAAGGCCGAGTACGGGCGCTACGCCACCAATGTCGATGGCGTCTTTGCCGCAGGAGACTGCCGCCGAGGCCAGTCGCTCGTGGTCTGGGGCATGGCGGAGGGGCGTGGTGCGGCCCGGGCGGTCGATACGTACTTGATGGGGAGCTCGGACCTTCCCGCGCCCGATTGACGCGTATCCGGCCGTAAGTACCTGAACACAGGTGCTTTTCGCCATGTGGCGCCACCATTTGCGTCGGCTAGTTCCATTGAAAACGCATTTGTCCGCTGTTACTGTGTGGCAGAATCAACGAGGCGCGGACGAAGGCCTCGGTGTTCTGTTGCTTGCCTTGTGCTTGGTGATTCGTCGCTACCCGCGCAAGTAGCGGCGAGCGCTTGCTTGCTACGCGCCGGGTGGGCCGTTTTGGGCTCACCCGGCGTTTTTTTTTGGCGCGGAATCAGGGGGTCGAGCGCTGGGCAATCTCGGGGGCCGGCGCGAGCGCGGAGACGCCGATCACGGCGATCGCTGGCAGTAGGGCAGCATAACCCAGGGTGAGGAGCGTGGACTTGTGCGAAGAGGGAGTGTTCGACGTGAACAGCAGTCCGTCCTCGGTGTTTTTCGCAACCCATCCTGCCGGGTACCCGACGTCGGGAAGAAAAAAGCGAACGAGGCTCGTGGTGACCGATCCACCGCCGCCTGCGACGACGCGATCGAGCACGGCATGCATCTGACGGGTCATCCGCGGAGATAGATAGGTCAACCCGTTTCCCGTGCGAGGCAGCTCCTCGAATGCACGTGTGAAGTCCGGGTCGGTGGTCACGTTCTCGACCGTTGCGAGGCAGGTCTTCAAGAACGTCGGTGAGCTCACCACGAACATGCGTCCGGTCGCGTTCTCTTTGATCACCGACGGCTGGTAAGCGTTCCACGGCGGGGGCAGGCGGATCGCGGGGCTGATGATGATCCAATCCTCGGTTTGCTCCGAAGCGATGAAAGGATCGCTCGCCGCTCTTCGGGCCATGGCATCCCCCAGCTCCGACAACCCATCTATGTGAAAGAGAAAATCGGTATAAGGGAACCAAAACGACTCTCCCGGAATTCGCAGCGGGCGGCTTTCGTCGATGGCCAGGATCAGAGCGGCGGTCGTGTCCAGCTGCTCGACGATGGAGCCCCAGCTGATGTCGAGGTCGAGCGCCGGTGCGCTCAAAGCCTCATCGAGCTCATCTGGGCTGATGCCCACACCGAGCTCTCCGAGCGCCCGGATTACCTCGACCAGGACGGTGAGATTGATCTGCTGCTCCCAGACCAGGTCGGCCGCTTCCGGCGCCACGGCGAGAACACCGAAGGGCCCGGGCTCGGCGCCGAAGAGCTTCAAGAGCCCCTCTCGAGCCCCCGCGTGATAAACGAAACCGCGGTTGTGGTAGAGCTCGCCGGAGCGGTAGGAGCTCATCCCAATCGCACGAACCTGATCGAGGCCGAGGATGCGGACGAGCGTCGTGGCGTTGAGGCGATGAGCGCCGCGTTCCTGTACGAGCCCGGGGAAGTCTCGCAGGAGCGTCAGCAGAAAGTCTGCCGCGCGCTCCGCATCGCCCTCGATGTCGGCGTACGCGTACACCGTGCCCCCGAGCTGCAGTCGTTCGCTCACCGGGCCGAAATGAGGTGACTTTTCGGGGGCCATCGGCACCCCGCTGCCGCGACAGGCAGTCAGCAGTGAAACGAGCATGAGCGAGGTGAGGAGCAGCTTCATCGGACCCCCTTCCGGCGCACCTTAGCACCCGGCTCGGGGGCTTTGGTTTTTGACGTAGAAACGGGTATGGTCTCGCCCCTATCTCCTACCTGAATGAGGTGTTCCTCGATGCGACGATTGGCTTTGTTTGGTTTCGCTCTCGGTGTTTGGGTCTCGGGATGCACGGATAGCGATAGCAGCTGCGCGCCCGGAGACCTGACCTGTGCACCCGCCGATCTCGAATGGCCGCCGGACGCGACCGTCTACTTCGACGAGTACCGCGTCTTCAATGCGGACTGTGCGACCGATGAAGACTGCGCGATGGCCCTCGGTTATTATCACGCGTTCGATCGATTCGTGCAGATGGACATTCGGCGGCGCTTCACCACGGGGCGGCTCGCCGAC
This sequence comes from Polyangiales bacterium, assembly GCA_035466435.1. Classification (GTDB taxonomy): domain Bacteria; phylum Myxococcota_A; class Polyangia; order Polyangiales; family Houyiibacteriaceae; genus SG8-38. The sequence goes on from DATIUW010000159.1 coordinate 18,372, forward strand.
ATTTTGCCCAAGCCCTTCGGGCAAGGTTTCGCCAACGACTTCGCGGATCTTCGCGCGGTGTTCTCCACGCGCGACGGAGAGCCGGCCGAAGAGTTCCTCTATGAGCAGGCATCCGACAAAGCCAAAGCGATGCTCCAAGCCTACGCGGCGGGCGTCAACAAGTGGATCGAGGACATGCAGAACGGTGAAAACGGGGCCACCTTCCCGAGAGAGTTCACCAATGCATTCTTGGACTACAGCCCAGAGAGAGTGCCGCCGTGGACGCCCCAAGACAGCGTCGCGGCCGTCATCGCGTTGGCCGACCAGCTCACCAACGACGAATCAGAGCAAGTCGCAGCCGGCGCCGCGCGTGCCGAGATCAACGACGACACGAGGTTCTCCGACCTCTGGAGCCGCCGGCCGCTAGAAGAATCGGCGATTTTGCCGAGCGATTGGACGCCTCCCTCGCCCGACGCGGCGATTTCCAGCAAGGGATCGCAAGTGTCGGACTCGAGCAGCGCGGCCGTCATCCGCAGCCTCGACCAGAAGCTTCGGCGCCTCGGAGAGCTTCGCGCGATGATCCTCGGCTCAGGCATCGAGAAGGACGAGATCGGCTCGAACAACTGGGTGGTCGGCCCTTCTCTCACGACTTCCGGGAACGCGTTGATGTCCAATGACCCACACCTCGGCATGACCCAGCCGGCTACTTGGTATCTCGCTCATCTCGACGCGAAGACGAACGGCCGAGGTGCCATTCACGTAGCGGGCGTGACGTTCGCCGGGCTTCCTTGGCCGCTCATCGGGCAGAATGAAGACATCGCATGGGGCGCTACGACCACCGTCATGGACTTCAGCGACGTCTACGTCGAAGAGCTGGTCACGGACGGAAGCGGCCGTCCAACCGGTGTCATGTTCAAGGGCGAAGAGGTTCCATTCATTCGTCGTACGTTCACGATCACCTTCAATGACGGGACCACCGAGGACAAGGAGCTCTTGTTCGTGCCGCACCATGGCCCGGTTCGCGAAATCGACGTAGACGAAAATCGCGCCGTCACCTTGCGCTGGACCGGCAACGACATCGACACCGACATCAACATCTTCCCCGAGATCGCGTTGGCGACCAACATCGACGAAGCAAAGGTCGCCCTGGCGAACGGTACGACGGTCGGGCAGAACTGGGTGGTCATCGATTCGGACAACAACATCGGATGGTTCCCGTACAACCGGCTTCCCAAACGAACTTGGGCAACCGGGCTCTCCGGCGATGCGCCACCGTGGCTGCCGCTCGACGGCCGGGGCGACTACGAGTGGGACGAGTACTTCACGCTCGACGAGCTACCACAACTGATGAACCCCGCTGCCGGTTACATTGCAACCGCCAACAACGACATGACCGGCGCCCTGTTCGACGGGGACCCCACCACGCTCCCGAATGGGAGCTTTCAGCCGCCCTACCAAGTGAGCGCCGCCGCGGGCTTCCGGCATGCGCAGATCGTGAATCTCATCGAGAGCTTCGGAGATCAGCACACCCGGCAGACGATGGACCAGATCGTGAGCGACGTCTATTCGCTGATCGGAGAGCGCATGGTGCCGCCGATGCTCGCTATCGCCAACGATCCGGGTACCACGCCTGGCTTGGATGGGTCGAGGCTGATCAACGCGCTGGAGAGCTGGAACCGAACCTGCCCGACCGGGCTTGCGGGTCCGTATTCCGACTCGGAGCTCGTGACGGATGCGGACGAGCTTCGAGAGTCGTCCGGCTGCACCGCGTTTCACGCCCTGCTCATCGAGCTGCGTGCACGGATCGAGGCGAACGAGAACGCGCCCGGCGGACGAGCGCCGAGCTTCGCGATGTACTACTCGGTGGTCGATCCGAGTCAGCTCAGCGCTGGCGACGTCTACTGGGACGACCCAGCCACCGAGGCGGTGGAGACCAAGCTCGACGTGATGTCCGACTCGCTCCAGGCGGCCGGTGCGTTCTTGGTCGGCGAGCTCGGTCCCGACGAAACCAAGTGGGCCTGGGGTCGGCTTCACGGGTTGCAGCTCAGCCAGGATCTCTCCTCGTTCGGAATCAGTGCCTACGACAACCCGCCACCAGGCGAGCCCTTGTTTGCCAATGATGGCGGCCTCTTCACGGTCGACGTCGCCAATCCCGGGGTAGAAGACTTCGTCCAGCGCGCCGGCGCGTCGACGCGCTTCGTCTGCGAGTCGTCGCCGAACGGCCCAAGCTGCACGATCCAGCTTCCGGGCGGACAGTCGAGCGACATCAACTCGCCCCACTACGAAGATCTGCTCTTCCCCTACCTGCGAAACGAGCCGATCCCGTTGGTATTCGACATCGCCGAGGCGGCCGCCGGCGCGATGCAAACCGTCACCTTCGACTGAGGCGCGCGCTCGGTCAGGTCTGCTTGTACTCGATGAGGGCGGAGCGTCGGCCCGAGAGACGGCCGCGCTGAAAGCGGATCCATCCGGCCGCCCCGGGAAGCTTCGACATCATCATGAAGGCGGCGACCACCCACGGCCTTTCGATGCCATCTCTTCGAAGACGCCTGCCCACACGCAGCGCGTTGAGCGGGAAGAGAGCGAGCAGACCGACCGAGAGGCCTCCGCTCAACGGCGCTCCCAAAATGGAAACGGCCGGAAGCCCGAGCCCCCAAACCACGATGCTTCGCGTCTCCTTGACCCAGTGGCGCTCGGGCGGAGCACCGTGGAGTGCGGACCCTTCCGCGTAGGCGTGTCCGGCGCGCTTGGCCCGCTGCCACCACTGCGAAAACCGTGTCATGGCTGCGTCGTGGAGCGTCATGTCGCTGTCGATGCGTCGAATTTTCCAACCTTTGGCGCGAAGGCGCACACATAGCTCCGGCTCTTCGCCCGCGATGAGTGACGGGTTGAACCCGCCGACTTCTGCAAAAGCCTCGGTTCGCATCAGCGCATCGCCGCCGCAGGCTTTGGCATCGCCGATCGGCGTGTTCCACTCCACGTCACAGAGATAGTTGTAGATGCTGGCGTTCGGATGTCTTTCTTTGCGGCGACCGCAAACCACGCCGTACGCTTCGTTTTCGTCGAGGAAGCCGCACGCGTCCGACCACCACCCTCGGGCTACCTCGCAATCTCCATCGACGAACATCACGAGCTCGAGCTCCGGAGCGAGGGCGCGCATCCGCTCGAAGCCGGCGTTGCGAGCACGTGCCGCAGTGAACGGAATCGACGTATCGAGCTCGACGACCGGAACGCCGAGCGACTTCGCGTGCTCGATGCTTCCGTCGGTGGAGCCGGAGTCGACGTACACCACCGGGTCAGCCGCTCCTAGGAGTGACTCGAGGCAGCGTCGAAAGCGCTCGCCTTCGTTTCGGCCGATCACGACGGCGCCCACGCGAGGCAAGGTCATGCCCCTTTCCGAGGAATGGCGCGAGCAGGAATGCCCACTACCAGCGAGCTCTTCTCCACGTCGTCGAGGACCACGGCGTTGGCTCCGATCGCGGCGTCGTCCCCCACGTGGATCGCGCCTAGTATCTTCGCACCCGCGCCGACGTTGACCCGATCGCCGAGCTTTGGCGCATCGAGGGGACGTTCGAGGCTCCTGTTGCCGATGGTGACGCCCTGGCGAATCACGCAGTCATCGCCGATCTCGACGTCACCGTGGATGACCACGGCGCCCTGATGCTCGAAGACCACCCGGCGTCCTAGCTTCACACTGTAGGGGAGCTCGATTCCGTACACGTTGCGGACCCGTCGAAACATCATGCGATAGAGCACGCTGAACGGAGCGCGCATGAGCTTGGGCCTCAGCGACATTCTCCAGTTGCCGAAGCGATGGACTGCAACGGCGCGAAAGCCGGGCCGGGTCCAGTCTTTTCCGTGGGCGACCCAGTCTTCGGCAATCTGGCTGAAAAGAGACTTCACGCTACCGTCGTTGCTCACGGTTTGAACCCCCGTACCAGCGTACTATTGCGCACGAAGTCCGACCAAAAGCGAGGCGGATCGAAGTCCGGCTTTCGCTGGATGACGCGGCGTATACGGTACGTCGTGTAACCGAATAGAAACGCGAGGTCAGCCGCCATCAAGCTGAGCTTCCCGTGGTTCTTCAGGTAAAAACGTCTTC